>JAUUVJ010000237.1 GCA_030589605.1 Candidatus Hodarchaeota archaeon
AAAGATGGGCCTGAGTAATTTAAAGGAGTATCAGCTATTTCAGCTATCGTTAAGTTATACCAAAATACTTGAACTGAATAATCTAGATATGAACAAAGGAATAATCCAGTATCTTTTTCGTACCAAGCAGCATTAGGAAATGGAGAATCAAGAAAGGTTATCTTCCAAGAGTAAAACGTTCCTACATTCGTCATTGTTATACTTTCAAGAGCAGAGACTGAAATATTATACCCTTGAGATTCAAATTCATACCCTTCATACAAACCTATTGGATCAATCCAAAATTCAAAATAATTAATAGGTGCACCCAACATCCAATTCCAGTTATTGGTAGCATTATACATAAGATTTGTACTTTCACGGGTAACAGTCGAATAAAATGGTGAATCAACATTAGAAATTGAATAATTGTTTTTAACGAACCAATGGGTTGAATTAATCGATAAAATCGAAGTATTGAATGTTTCCTGTAATAAGACACTGTTGTCAGGAAATTTCGATATTTGTTGAACTGTAATATTAGTTAGTGGTAATAATGTGTCTTCACGGCTTACTCGGGGTCTAAATTGAATAGATGTCTGATTAAATTGTTCTTGGTCATTATGAGGTAAAGTAAGTGTTAAATTACTGTTTACTACCTGAGTGCTAATAACTAATAGTAAAATAGCTGTTACAAAAAAGGTTAATATCTTGGTTTTCATTTTCTCACCTAGAGACAAAGAAAAATGTTAATCAGAGTCAAATAAAGTTACGAGCTTTATGAAGATCAACTATATATTACTATTCGTGTGCGATGTACATTGTTTTTTTTTACAAACCAATAAGGATACTGGTCAATATGAACATCTACTATTACCGTGAGACTCCCATTTTACTAGTATATTCAATTCTCTCTTTAATAGAGGGGTGTGATTGGAAAAGAAGTTTTTCCCACCATGGTGGATCGATATCAGCAAGATTTTGGTCAGCCATTTTAATAAACAGGCTTTTAGCAACTTCTTTATCAGGAACTACGGTCATTGCGAATTCATCAGTCTTTCTTTCTTGTTTCCTTGAAAACCAAAGACTTGGGGCATTAAATCCGAATGAAAAAATCCAAAAACAAAGTCCTAGGATCGGAAGGTTAGCAATATCACCTATAGTTTGAGAGTATCCAAATAATTCTGATGCTAGTGGGAATAAGTGATGGGTCAAGAAAAAGGTTATAAATGTCGTTAAACCCCCAATAATGAAACCTTTCCAGAGATCATGCCTTTTATAGTGGCCTATCTCATGTGCAAGGATCCATTTTATTTCTTTAGTCGTATATTGGTTTACCATGGTGTCAGCGATAATTATTCTACGTGTACTACCAATTCCAAGAAGACCAGCGTTTCCTGTGGTTGAGGTTTCGCCTAACTTCCAATTATATGCTTTTGTATTCTTCAGTCCGACTTCGTTTGTCATTTTTACTAATTCAGTTGCTAGTTCAGGATTTGTCTCTTCTAACGGAGTGAATTTGAAAAATAATGGTAGCAAAAATACTGGAATAAGAGCAGAGAATATTAATGAGAAGACCATTAGTGTTATTATTGCCCACACCCACCAAATATCTGGAAAAGATCTCAATATCCAGTAAAATCCTTGAATTAAAAGAAAACCGATTACTAACCCCAGTATTTCACCTTTGGCATAACGAAGTAGCCACTTACGATTCGTTAATTTTGAAAGACCATATCTTCTTGACAGTTTAGAATGAAGATAAAATGCAAGTGGTAATTCCCATATACTTATTAGAAAGAATCCTACCAAGAAAAAAATACTGATTTGGATGATAGGATCTGTAGATATGTGTTGATCAAGAAATTCCTTAAAAAAAACAGTTATTCTTGATATTAACATACAAGCTGATACAATGAAAGATATTATTGTTAAACGAAATCCATAACGACGTGAGGTTCTTGTATAAGATAATGCTAAATTTCGTCGTTCAGGGTCAAAACTGGTCACCAATTCTACAGATTTTACTTCTTGTTCATTTACTTCCTTTAGTTCTATAGTATTGATTGGTTCCATTTCTTTCTCAGATTCAAAAGACATTCTGAATATTCCTCTTAGATGTATATGAAATTTTTGTCATCTATTGGTTTTTTTTCCATGATATTCACAGGATACGAGTAATCTCTAATTATTTTAGATACAGTACAAATTTTATTAAGGTATTTGAAGAACAATCGTAATGTGAGAGACTCCTAATGTTATTGTTATATAGATATAATTCTGAGAACAGACAGAAAAATATTTTTACTTTCTTAAATCATTAAGGTTTTTAAGTTAGAAAAGCTCAATTTTTTCTAATTCTTAGGCTTTAGGTAGTAGAATAAGAAAATTTGTTCCCTGTGAATAATCGTTCTTGACGCGATCCTCTATTCTAACCATCCCATTATATCTAGAAATAATTTCTAGGATTAGTGGTAATCCTAAACCTTTTCTACTATATTCGAACAAATCACTTGTTTTTTGTATTAATTCAATTTTAATTTCATCAGTAATGCCTACTCCATTATCCGAAAATTCGATTTTAACAAATTCATCACTAGTATCTACATCATTTTCTTGAGATATAGTGATTTTAATATCCCTTTTACTATTTTTGTTATGAATTATCGAATTTCGTAAGATATTGATAACAGCAGTAGTTAAGAACTCATCAGCAATTATATAATACTTATCTTCTGGATAATTGAAGTCAATAAAGACATTAAAATTATTGAAATCTTGTTTAACTTTCTTAACAGCCTTTGCGATAGGTAAACATAGATCGATCTTTGTTGTTTGGAATTTCGTGTCAACCAGATCAGAAAGGGTTCTAACATTGAAACCTAAACTAGCTCCCCTATTAATCTGTCTTATTACCAAATCAAATATAATATCTCTTGTTTCTGTCTTTTCACAATCGTTCTTCAAAATTTCTATTGATGAAAGGATATTTTGAAGCACGTTATTCATATCATGAGCGAAAATATCCTTGTATAATTCAGCACGACGAAGTAACATTCTGGATTGGGCTTCTGATTTTACTAATCTATCTTCAAAAAGAGAAACTAATGCTGTTCCAAGGAGAAATGTTACTAAAATGATGTTGCTTATGTAGCTGATTTCCAAAACCCAAATAACTTCAAAATAGTCTAAAATTGTCAAAAAAATAGTTGCGACTCCAGTTAATATCGTTGAAAGCATAAATGCTTGTGTTGGTTTCCTTTGAATCGAAAAAATATGAAATGATAAGATTGAAGATAAGGATACAAGAGATAATAATGAAAATTGAAGTTTTACTAGTATAGGTATATTGAGAATGAAAAAAACTAGGATAGGAATAAACACAAAAGTTAAATACATTTTATCGCTAATCCTTCCCTGTTCAAGTTGTCTATGGAAATGAATACTTGAGATAGTGAAAGCTATTAAAGCTAAGGCGTAAAAAAGGTTGGCTATTAGCCTAAAATCTGAGTGTTGAAATCGTAATAAATAAATGGTTGAACCTAGCCCTATCAAAATCGAAGCAAAAGCCCAAGAGTATAATTGCTTACGTTTTACAGATATAATAGTGAAAATTAAAGCTGTTAGATTCGAGAAAATAGATATGAATATATCAACAGTGAATTCATCTAACATAAAATAAAAACTTCAAGACTTAATTAAAAGACTATGTAATTATTGATCTTTTTATCTATCTTAATTCTACAAAACTTAGCTTTAAAACCAAATTCTCTTAGATCTAGATTATTGTCGGTAAAAAGTGAGTTTTCAAAAATTCTTGTCATAATGAAAAGACTCAAAAATATTTTGTGATGAGAATTGTTTGAGTGAAATGTCAAATCAGACTTCTGGTAATTTTTGTTGTTGTTAATTCTATCCTCATACCAGAAGCCGATAGTCTTTATATTTTCTGCTCTTCTGGTATAGTAGATAAAGAAGAATTAATATATTAACAAATGCTAGAATTTTGAAAAAGTAGGACTATTAAGAATATAAAAAACGATTTGTGGATCTAAAAGGATTTGTGAGATTTTGAGATTATATAACTCTTTAGCACGGCAAGTAGAAGAATTCATTCCATTAGAAGATAAAAAAGTAAGATTTTATTCCTGTGGACAAACTGTTTACCTTGACGCACATATAGGTAATGCTCGTACATACTCATTCTGGGATGTGTTAGTTAGATATCTACGTTATAGAGGATATGATGTTTTTTGGGTACAAAACTTCACTGATGTTGGTCATCTAACGGATGATGCTGATGCAGGTGAAGATAAGATAATTCAAACAGCTAAAGATAAGAAAATCGAACCAATGGTTTTGGTGGAATCAAATATTAAACGATTTTTCGAAGATATGGACCCGCTCAATATCCAAAGAGCTGATATTTATCCCAGAGCAACGGGACATATTTTAGAGATGATTGATTTTCTACAGGACTTATTCGATAAGGGTTTTGCTTATGAAGTGAATGGATCCCTCTACTTTGATACTACAAAATTTCCTACCTATGGCCAATTGAGTCCAACCAAATATGATGATGAGTCTGTTGGTGCAAGAATTGCGGTAAATCCAGATAAACGGAATCCACGTGATTTTGCATTATGGATTCGGGCCCCTCCTGAGCATCTAATGAAATGGAATTCTCCATGGGGGTTAGGATATCCTGGATGGCATCTTGAATGTAGTGTTATGTCCCAAAAATACCTTGGGGAAACATTAGATCTTCATGCTGGTGGAATCGATCACTTAAATTTACACCATGATAATGAGATAGCACAATCAGAGGCTCGAACTGGGAAAACATTCTGCAATTATTGGTTACACGCAGCATTTTTAACGGTAAATGGGGAACGAATGGGAAAATCAAAGGGAAATTACATCCTAGTTCGCGATTTACTAAAAGAAACAGATCCAATGCTCGTTAGATTATTCTTAATTAATGGACATTATCGTAAGAGTGTCGATTTCAATAAAGAAGTGTTACAACAAACTCAAGTTCTTCTTGATAGGATTAAAACTTCAATTGCTTCATTAAAACAAGCTCCTGGAGGAAAGAAATCAGATCTTAGCTCTGCTATTTCTGAGGTAAAAGAAGAATTTAATAAGGCAATGGATGATGATTTAAACACTGTTAATGCCGTTCATGCCGTAATGCAATTCATAAGAATAGTTAATAGTTCTCTTGATAATCAAAAAAACATATTGAACAAAGCATATGAAACTATTATTACGTTAATGGGTGTCTTGGGTATAAGACTTGATACAACGGTACCTACAAGCGGTGCTTCAATTTCAGATCTTGTTGGATTATTAATTCAATTACGAGCGGATTTACGAAAGGCCAAACAGTATGAACTTGGAGATAAGATCAGATCTTCCTTACTAGAACTCAACATACAACTTGAGGATAAACCTGATGGCACTATCTGGAAAATGAAATAATACTCAAGGGAGATTTTTTCATGTTTTTTAGCAGGAAATATTTAGGGAGAGGGCTATTTTTATAATCCAAGAGATTTTAACTTTTCAGTAGTTGGAATACCCTGATTATCCCATCCTCTACATTCATAGTATTCAGCTCTTGCCTTTTCGAATGCTTTTTTATCAATTAACTGCCCTGAAGGATCCCCTTCAGGTGCTTTTTCATTATAGAATCGATTAGGAAGGATATCATTATCAATAGTCATTCCTTCTCTTGTATTAAATAAACGAGTTAAATTCCAAATACGATCTCCAGTCTCTAAATAACTCTCTGGTGTGTAAGAAAATCCTGTTGAAGAATTCAACATTTTGACCATTTCTAGGATATCAAATGGGAGAAAATCACAAAGTACAAGAGAGTAGCATACAGCTCGTTCATCTTGAGACTCTTTCACAAACTTGGGGACTCCTTTAAAACTAAATCTTGTTAGAGTTCCTGAGAGTTCTGCTCCTGGTGTCCAACAACGTTGATGACATCCACCTCGATCAGAGGTTGCATAAGCTAATGCCATACCGAACGATCCGCGAGGTTCAACACCAGCTAATTCAAGATTTTTCACCTGAATTGCGAAGTCTGAGCTATTTTTACCTAATTTTTCAGCAGCTACTAAAGAACCTGCAGAAAACAATTTTCCAATACCTTTGCGTTTCGCTATCAGCTCCAATAATTCATGCTGAGCATCAGCATTACCAAATTCTAGTTTTTTAATATCTGATTGATCAAGGATACCTTTTTCGGTTGCTTCCATCGCAAATGCAATAGTTCCTCCCGCTGTTATTGTATCTATACCAAGATCATCACAGATTTCATTAGATTTTGCAATTGCTCCCAAATCATTAATTCCACAGCTAGATCCTAATAAAGCACTTGTTTCATATTCTGGACCATCAATTTCAAGACCTGCATATTTACCTTCATCAAAACGTGTTGTTTTTCCACAAGCGATACCACACCTATAACAAGCTGTGTGTCCAATGACAAATTCATCACGCATCCGTTCACCTGAAATTAAGGAAGCGTCTTCAAACACTCCTGATTGAAAATTTCTTGTTGGAAGAAAACCAGCATCATTTGCTATTTTTACCCACATAACGGT
>JAUUVJ010000299.1 GCA_030589605.1 Candidatus Hodarchaeota archaeon
ATTCTGAGTTTTTGTCACCATTATTTGGATATGACCTTGGAGTTGAAGGTTTTTTAGATGTAGCTATCCTATATTTAGGTCCAATAGGTATTATTTTTGCAATAGCTGCCTTGATTGGTTATACATTACCTATTACTGTTCTAACGTTGGTATTCATATTTATAGATCATTTAATTGGTTTTAGTAAAAGATTACCAAGTTTATGGTTATTTGTTACTCTAAGGATTCTAAACCCATTATTGAAGAAAGTGGGAATTGATATTTATTCCGGAGATGTAATATTGGAAAATAGGCTTAATGTAAAAAATGATGATATTGCGACAACTAAAGGATTCTCAAAGGCTTTTCTTGCTAATTCAAAACGAACACTACTAATTCCTGCTAGTATTGCAGCCCTTCTTTGGGTCTTCGTAGGAGGAGACTATGCTATCCATTCACCAATAGTATTCTTAGGTAATATTGTAATTTCGGAAACAGATCAAAATTTGCTACTCTATTTCTTACTTATTATCATACCAATACTATTTACGCTTTTAATTTTCCCTTCAATATCAGTATTAGAACAAGCAGGCCTTAGAATTGTAAAGTATTCTTCACAGAAGGAAGTTGGAAATATTACAAATCTAGGAGAATCTCTCTTTTCTTTAATTGGAAATGTGTTTGGTGTAAGTGCTATCCTATTACTAAGTAGTAGAATGTCTAATGATTTATTGGAATGGAACGTTAGTAATGCCGAATTATCTACAATAGAAGTTTTTCTTCTTAACTTATTTCTAGTGTTTCCTTCAGGGTTAATGTATGCTATAGCTAATTTTCTCGTTCTTTTTGCGTTTTTCATCCCTAGTGCATGTATTCTTTTATTCTATCTATATCCTACAAAAGCTCTCGAAGCTGTTAAACATGTTAGAGCAAAACTGCAACAAAAGGATAATATTATTATCAGTGCAGTAGTTCTAAAGACGTTTTCTGACGATTCATCTGAGTAGTTTGTACTTCAAAATATTTATGATAATGCGAAAAATGAGAAGAAATTCTTCTTTCTTACCACTACATGTGTAAATAAACAATACAACCTAGATGAAATACATGAATAAAATTGAGATATCACCAAAAGAAGGCCTTCTAACATTACCAGGTTTTCCAGTTATTCTTGTGTGCATCGGAAACAATATTCTCACTGTTGCTGCATTTAGTTTCTTTTCATTTGATCCTCCAATGGTAATGATTGGGATTGTACCTAATAGGTATTCTTTTAGCCTAATGAAAGAAAGAAAATCGAAGGATTTTTCAGTGAATATTCCATCAAGGAATCAGCTTAAACATGTGAAATTTTGTGGATCAAAATCAGGTCGAACAGTTAATAAATTCAAAGAAACTGGGTTAACTCCTCAAAAGGCAACTCAAATCACATCTTCTCTAATAAAAGAATGTCCAGTTAGTTTGGAATGTGAAGTGGTGCATACTATCCAGTTAGAGAACACCACTCATGTTTGGTTTGTTGGAAAAATTGTAAAGGCCCATAAACGAGAGGACTATGACCGAATGCAACCAATGTTATATTGGCCACAGGAATATCGTAAAATTGGTGAAGTAATTAAAGAATGAATAAGCTAAAAAGTGTTTTTCTATTCGAATAAGTTGGTAGATGGTCTGGTATGATTATTGAGAATCCTGCTTTACACAATAAGTATCATATATTCAAATCACGAAGACACGCTGGTTTTTTACTTGGTTCGTTTACAGCTCTTGAAGATTTTGATATTCTATATTCAATACCTAATGGTGGTTTACCAGTTGCATTAGGATTAGTGGAGTTTCCACTTATTCCTAGAACGATACTTGATGTATTGATTATTAGAAAAATTCAGATACCAGGTAATACTGAAGCTGGAATGGGCGCTGTGACTCCTGATGGCCAAATATTTTTGAATGAAACACTCATGGATAGATTATCAATATCTAATTTCGATTTAGAAAGACAAATTGAACGAGCAAAGCAACAAATCGAAAAACGTAGAAGAGAATTTACTACCGCACTAAAATCGCAAGTCTATGGAAAAAAAGTTGTGATTGTAGACGATGGAATTGCTTCAGGGTTTTCAATGTTAGCGGGCGCAAAATGGCTTAAAAAATTAGGAGCTGAAATTACTGTATGTGTTCCAACTGCTCCGTTGAGCTCATTGAAAAATCTTGAACCACATGTAGAAAAAATCATTTGTCTTAACATTCGTTCTCGTTATCCATTTGCGGTTGCTGATGCTTATCAGGATTGGTATGATCTATCAATCACAGAGGCTAAGAGGTATTTCAATGAATTGAGAGATTTTCAACCTCGTACCTAACTGTTTATAATGTTCCACATATTACTGTGGGTAGTCAATTATTAGTAGAAGGAGAACTAATTTTTTAGCTTTTTCTGTACCATCTGAAAATAGAGAACAATTGGGATCTTATATTATTACAATATTATGTTAATTTTGTTATAGCAGATAAGATCATTCAAGCAAGTGGGCATCAATGCAATAATACAATAATACAAAAAGTTCCAAACTCTTAAAAGGAATCTTGAAATAGCTAGAAGAGAACCTTACTTGAAGCGGAGATTGCATTTCTAATGAAGATCAAGTCTTTTGAAATTAAGAACTTTCGTTCTATCCGTAAGATTCATGTTGAAACAAAAGATCTTATGGTTTTTATTGGTAAAAATAATGCAGGGAAATCTAATATTCTGCGTGGACTTAACTCTTTTTTTGAACGGAAAGTTAATTCAGAGGATATACCCCCAGAACGCTTTCAAGCCAAAGAAATTGAATTTACTGTTACCTTCACTGATGTCCCTCGTGAAGTTCGCAAAAAATTAGATATCCTTGAACATGAGATAACAATCACTAGAAAATTTCAAATTGCTGATGATAATGTAAAACTCGGAGAAGAGTTGATTAATAAGCGAGAAGTTAAGCGTGGTTTCTCTAATGAATTAACTAAAGTATCTAATGTTCGAAAATTCATAACAGACGCCTTACCAAAATATTATTATGTCCCTGCTTTACGAAATCTAGCTGATTCTGAAAAATTCAAAAAGGGATCTTTGATGCAGGATTTATTGCTTCCTTTTTTAGATGATTCGATCTTTGATGATGGATTGTCAATTTCGGAACATCTTTATGAAATCCAAGATATTATGCAGAAGCGATCAGCAGCAATTGAGGCGAATTTAAATTCCTTATTGATAGGAAGGATTGAAGATTTCAAACGAGTTTTATTTTCTTTTGATCAATTAGATATAAAAAAAGCCTTAGCTCCAAGTCTTATGGTTGAAACTGAAAATATCAATAGATTAATCCCTGCATTAAATCAAGGAGCAGGTACTCAGAATTTTCTTATCCTTGCTTTGGCTCAGTACTATGCTAGTGGAAAATTTCCACGAGACCTGATTATTGCATTTGAAGAACCAGAAATTTCTCTCCATGCTGGTGCTCAGAGGAAAATGTGGGCTTTGATCACAAATCTTTCTCAAATTATTCAGCAGCAGATTTTTGTAACCACTCATTCCACAATATTTATCGATGAAAACGTAAGTAACATCTATTTGGTTAAGAAGAAAAACGGAGAAACTACTATAACACCATCAAACCTTAATACTGAAATATTGAGTATTTTAGGTATTCGTGGTAGTGATTACTTCCATAGTGATGCTTTAATTTTTGTTGAAGGATTATCAGATTACAAGGTTTTTAGATCTTGGGCGGAAGCGCGCCCACCTAACTCTTGGACAGGGCTGTATTTTACATTTGTGCCATTAGGAGGATTAAGTGCTTTAAGTGATTTCAAACGAGAAGACTTCCTTCGGTTAACACATCAAATCTATTGTATTATAGATTCTGATAAGTCAAGTAAGTCAAGCAGGATTAAGTCAGTTTCTCGTGAGATTGTAGAAAAAGTACAACAATTAGGAGGGAAAATTAAAATGTTAAATGTACGATCGCTTGAAAATTACTTTACAGAAGAAGCTGTTCGTGAAATTTGGCCAAAAGGAACCAGTGTAATTGATTCTATGAAATTTAGCGACCCATTTGCTGATATGGAGAGCCATCTAAGAGAAATAAAAAAGGAAGATAATCGAGTTTATTTTACTGAACAAGGGACTTTTAATAAAGAAAAGCATAAACAGGTAATATATTCAAAAGCAAAAGATGGTAAAAAAATAGCAGATGCAATGAAAAGGCAAGCTGACATTCCAAAAGAATTTTTGGCGATTCTTGATGAATTTGGGAAAGATTTCCGATTACATCAGACTAAAAGACGAAATTAAATTGATTGCAGAAAGTATTTATCCTATGATAGATATTGAAATGGCATTATATTAAATTGAAAGTGGTTTAACCATGTTAGAAGAACTACTGTCCAAATTAGATTTATCTTATACTCAAAAGATTCTAGAAAATATGATCCGTATTAATTCTATTATTGGGCAAGAAGCTGAATTAGCTGAATATCTTCGAAATGAATTAGAAGCTCTTGGCTTGAAATGTGAGGTAGATGAAATAGAACCAAGAAGACCTAATATATATGTCCGAATAAAATCTGAAAATCCAGGTAAACGGCTGAATTATAATGGTCACCTCGATACCATACCAGTTGTCGATGGATGGGAAACTGATCCATTTAATCCTGTGATCAAAGATGGGAAGTTATTCGGTTTAGGTGTCTGTGATATGAAAGCTGGAATTGCCTGCATTATTGATATGCTACGTGCTTTCACTAACTCTGGTTATTCCTTTAATGGTGAACTTTCTTTTTCAGGTGTGATAGATGAAGAAGCATATGGAAAAGGAGCTAAAGCCATGCTCAAAACAGATTTTGCCCAAGTAGATGCCATTGTATTAGCAGAACCTTACTCAGGTGACGAGTTAAAACCAATTCCTCTTGGGATAACTGGGAAAATATTGTACGATATATCTGTTAAAGGAAAAGCAGCTCATGCTTTTCGGCCTCATTTAGGAATAAATGCTATTGAAGAATTAGGAAAAATCCTGAATAACTTAAACAAACTTAATTTTAAGACTCATCCTGATTTCGGGGAAGGTAATTATTCTACTTTAAAGATCGAAGGGGGATATGACATCTATTCTGTAGTTGTTCCTGCAATTGCACGTATGGAAGTTAATAGATTACTTTTTCCTGGAGAAACAGTTCATATGGCTATTTAGGATATTACAAATCTCTCCAAGACTTTAAACCTGAAAAGTGAAGTAGAAATTAGAATTAAACCTCCACAATATGAAGCTTATGTAATAGATAAGAATGAACCAATAATTCAAGTATTTGATTCAGTTTTTCAAGAGGTTATGGGAAAAGTTCCGCTATATAACTATACTAGAGGTATTACTGATGCCAACATATTTGCAGGGGAAGGTAATATTCCTTGTCTTCATTTAGGCCCTCATCAAGAAGTTGCTCACCAGAAAAATGAATATATTCCTCTAGATTGTCTGCGACCTCTTTCTAAAATGTACACTCTAATCGCAGCAAACTTCCTTTCTTGAAATTCATCCTACGATAATGGAAAACAAAATAGAATACTACCCTGAAAAATCTATTTTGTTAAAACTGGATTAAAATTAGAAGTTCTCAATTTCATTTAGAGATTTTACAATG
>JAUUVJ010000396.1 GCA_030589605.1 Candidatus Hodarchaeota archaeon
CCTGATATTAAATCAACTATCAAAGCAGGAGAACTGACCATCATGTTTCACCTTATACGATTGCTTAGAATTCTAACGTAAAAGTATTCAGAATTGAATAAATAAGAATTGATCTTATTTTGTGGATCGATCTTACACTATTCTTTTTTTTCTTCAAGATATTTAATATTATGTATTCCTTAAAAAGCTCTTAAAAACTAGAATTTCTAAATATTGATTTACTCTATCCAATGAATACTCATGTTTATCTTTTCTGATGTAAAAGCTTGCTTGAATATAGGAATTAAGAATCTTGTTATATTTCGCCTTTTTCAAAGAAATAATTAAAAACTTCAAAAAGAAGAGACTTTACAGAGTTAGTTTCAATAGGTTGAACAATTAAATGGAAATCAAGATTGCAGGCGCGGGAATTGCAGGCCTTAGTGCTGCGATAACATTGAAACGATTACGAAAAGACTTTGATATTTCAATTAGAGATAAAGCTAACTCAATTAAGGATAAAACCCCTCGAGGGGTAAACGCATTACGAAATTATGCTGAGAATATAGATATTCAGAAAAAATACCTAGAGCTAGGCTTTGAACTACAAAACTTCCATCCAATAAAACGTCAAATCTTTCTCTTAAGTAACAGGAAATATTTTGACATAGAATCAACCGAAAAACCAATTTTCTATACTACCATTAGAGGTATCAAGTCCAGTATTGATGATATGCTTTTACAACAAGCCATTGATTTAAAAATCAACATTCAATGGAACTCCACCTTTAAAAAAGAAGAAACTGACATTTTTGCTACAGGTGCAGAGTTGTATTCTCATTGTGTTGGATTTGGCCAACATTTTACTGATGTTGAACAAACTGATACGATTTATGTACTTCAAAATTCCAAATACTGCCCGTATGGATATATGTGCATTCTTCCATATTCAAACAATGAAGCTACAATAGTTTTAGGTAAATTCAATCTAGATCATAAATCTCAGATTAAAAGTGATTATAATAGAGCGCTGCAAGAAATCCCTCAATTTCAAGAATATATTAAGGGAGCAAGTGTAAAATATGAAGTGAATGGAGTCGGTAACTATGGTCTTCCTTCCCCAACAATCAATGGGTCATCTCTTTTAATAGGTGAAAGAGCTGGTCTATTAGAAGCTTTTAGAGGTTATGGTGTTCATAACGCCATACTTTCAGGTTATGCTGCAGGAATAGCACTTGTAAATGGATCTGATTATAGCACTTTACAGAATGAAATGCTTTTTCAATCAGTAGAGCGAGGTTTACTAAGAAGAATAGCAGAAAATGAATTAAATCTTAGTTCAGAACGAATACTAACTGAACTTTTCGATAGAATACCTAATAATGTCTCTTGGGAGATATTTAGATCTGAGTTAAACCTTTTAGAAAAAGAGCTTCTAGGAAAAATAGATTTGCCTATTCTTATGAATTCTATGGATGAATGGAACAGAAAATATCCTTTTTCCATTGAATAAAACGTTTTTTTCTTAATAATTTCATTAAATGGTTTTGAGGATTTTTTTTAAAAATCTCAATTTTTCTCCTAAAACATCATAAAGGTGGTTTTTTAAACACCTTTGTGAAAGAAATAGTTCATAAGTTCCTAACAAATTCGATCTCAAATATGAACATGAGAGGTGTTGTAAGTGTCATTCTTTTTGGATCCCCCTGCTTTAATTATACTAGGAGTAATTCTCGCTATTTTAAATAAGAAACTCATTTCATCACAAATTACACGAATATTAGGCTTTTTAGTCATCGTAGTTTTTTGGGGTTCAAGTGGAGCATTATTTTTAGACTTACTTGAATGGCCGATTAATTTGTTCGATCTAACCACCCCATATTTCGAACCGATTGGCGGAAAAATATGGATGTTACATACTGACATCACAGGTATTACCAATATCCCCACGGTTTTAGTAATTCTGTTATTTTTAACATATCCATTATTTTTATTTCTTGGTTATGAAGTAACACGTGCAATTATTGATCCACATAGAATAAAAATCCTTTCTGGAGATCCTTTAACAGTTGCAGATGTAAAATCACGCCCTCGTGCTCGTAGAAAGGTGGATCCGGTTTTATTGGCATCGGTACGTGACCCTAAAACAATAAAAGCATTAAATCAAGCTTTAGATTTACTAGGCGGCATGAGCAAATTTGTAAAACCTGGTGACAAAGTAGTCATAAAACCGAATATATGTGGCGGAAATCCTGAAGTACCAGGTTCGTTTACTTCAATACCTTTAATTGAAGAATTAATTAGACTTGTAAACTCCGAAGGAGCGGAAGTTACTGCTGTAGTCGATAGTGATATGGTTTGGACTGATTTTCAAGATATAGCAAAAGCCGAGGGATGGATTGACTGGGCAAAAGAAAAGAATATTCCATTGACTAATCTACGGAAGACTGATTGTGTTCGTTTTGATTTTGGATCAGCATCTAAAGTTGGTATCTCTGTAGCATCTAAAGTGATGGTCGATGCAGATGTAATAATCTCTGTACCCGTGATGAAAACACATTTGATGACAAATGTCACCCTTGGAATGAAAAACATGTATGGAACTTTTCCTGAAGGTGATAAGGCAAAATATCATGGATTTGGAATTGATAATTCAATTGTTGACATGAATTTTGCATTTACTCCAACTTTGACAATTATTGATGGTTCCATTGGAGGAGAAGCCATAGGACCTTTAACCTGTAGAGTACCAGGTGATAAAGAATACGAAACCATCATCGTATCTAATGATGTTGTAGCAGCAGATGCTCTTGGTGCGATTATGATGGGATTCGATCCAATGTCAATTCAACATATCAAAATAGCACACGAATTAGAAATAGGAAGAGCTGATGTTACATTTGACTGGAGTTCTTTCTCGTATAGTCATCCTCGCGATGGTAAATGGGTTCGACCTGATCCGAAAGTTTGTGATTTTTATAACGATGCTATTGAATTTATCGTCAAATTCCCTTTCATGAAAAAATTTATGAACGGAGCATCAGATTTTTTGCTATACGATAGCGCTACATTACCTATTTTCGAAAATATTACTCCAGCAGTGTTAGGGGTCGTAAGTGATATATTATCAGCAGTATTTAACATATGGGGAAAATTAAAAGGTGGTAGAAAGAAACATCAAATCGCTAGCGAAATTGAGAAAATAAAACAACGTATTAATGCTGAAGAGTGGCCTTCGGATCAACTTGAAAAACAACTATTAAAAATCGGTTCAAAACCAAATTTGACGATAAACCCTCAATTAGTCACATCTTTAAATGTAACTAAAACAGAGGTCGAAGAAAGTGTAAAATTAGCAGCAGACTTTAATCCTCAAGTTACTCTTAAAGGAGTAGAATTGAAAAGTGAAAAAAAGGCTTATGGTGGTTCATACGGCGGAATGATGTACCGAGTGCTAGAAAATCAAACAAACCCGAATGAACGCTGTATCCAATATTTATATATTTGGGTGAGACAAAAATGGTTTTTCTCAGGATGGTATAATATTTTAGCTCCATTATTTTTATCTTTATTAGGTATTGCCATTTTCTCACAAACAGGCGTTGATAGTAAAGATTTTACATATCTATCAATTGGAATCACTATATGTTTCTTATTGTTTACAGGAGGAATATCATTTCTAAGAACACTAAGAGGCTGGAGGAAAAAAGGAAAAGTGTCGTATGTCTATAGACATGGTTATAGTTTAATTTTTTACGCGATTATCTTTGCTGGATTACTCTTTGAACTCCCCCCAAGATGGAATGGTACTACAACAATTCCTTCGTTCGATTTATTGTGGGAAACTGTATACATTCCGTTAACCTCGGTTGTTTTCTTAATAATACCAATTTTTGTTATCCTGATAGTAATCCAACCATTCTTTAAGGTATTCACCCATCGAACTGATTACGCTCCTGTATATGTGTATCTATCGCGAGCATCTACGAGTGTTGAATGGGAATTAGACAAAGTTCGTTACGATAAATTTCATCATGAGGTATCAACACGAAATCAAAAAGAATTGAAAAAGAGAGGAGCTTTAAA
>JAUUVJ010000168.1 GCA_030589605.1 Candidatus Hodarchaeota archaeon
CACCTGGGTTTGTCCTGATTACCGCAATTATTGCTGTTGCTGCTGCTAGCATTTTATTAAAGAAACATAAGAAATAGATTTCTTTTTCTCTACTTTTTTTTTTTCTAAAAATATCTAAATCATATTTAATGGTGTGAATAGACACTCTTTAACTAATATGAATTATGAAATACAATTATTTCTATAAATTTTCATTGTTTTTTTTACTAAGGATTCTAATGCTTATTAAAGTGCTTTTTTAACGTTTAATATTCGAACTGTTTCAAAAGTTGTATGTGTATAACGACGAGGTACATCCACTGTAGTTTCAATTTCTGGAGAGACATTGAAGAATTCTAAGACAATTTATTTGATATTCACTGCTTCATTAATCATATTTATGACTATAATAGTGTTTTGTTCTAGTTTGATGAATTATTTTATTTTCAGTATCATGTTTAAAAAAAAATTAAAAGCTGAATCCAAATTCGCAGTAGCTTGACAATTCTACTTGGAGCTGGATATAGTATGGCAGAAACTCTCTATCGAAATCTGTGGAAATCAAAAGAAATACGAACCCTAATTCTAGGATTATTATTGTTTTCGATGATGTTTCTACTTGAGTTAATCTTTCTTTTCTTCCCTGATGAATTGCAACAGTCATTTTTAGCCTTTATTTTTTCAGAAATTCCATTACTTGGGAATACATTAACTCCAATAGTAACTATATTACATTTAATAGCTTGGGGTCTGATATTTTTCTCTAGCCTTATGGTGTATTCAATAATTAGGGAGTATTCAGGTGGAAGAACGGGATTACTAGAAATATTAGGTATTATAGTAATTCTAACAGTTCTTTGCGGATTACTTTACGATGTATGGTTTGCCTTATTCTTTATAGGTGTCTCAACCGCAATTGTCGGATATATGTTTCTCGCATTAGCAGAATAGAAGTTTTAAGCTCTGGAACAAACATTAGCAATCCTTTGTTGTTCAAAATACAATTTCATTCTTTGGTACTCAATGTTTCAGCTCAGGCCCCTAGAAAGGTTTTTCCATTGGGTATCCTTAAAATTATGCTGAATGTTCCTGTATATTTTTTATTTTGAATGAATCTTTTAGTTTTAATGGACTTTGGATGATGTTGGATTATTAATCCCCTTGTTTGGACAAATAATTTTCTAATTTCTTATATAAGAGACTAGAAAACTATTCTTCACTGATGGAAGATTTTCCTCATCCCAAGTAATTCTGTCCTTAAATTTATTTGAAGGTTCAATGAAAATGAATGATCCCTATAGAAGCCTCCCTGTTATTGAAGCGCAAGTCCTTGTTGATTACATGAAAGAAATCACTGATGCGGTTGAAAAACTCTCTGGTAAGATGGAGACTTTAGGTCATAGAGTTGCAACATTGGAAACCAATCTCAATCAACCTCAAAAACTACTTCCTACTAATTCTCGTTCTTTTAAGATGCCCACTTATCCGAAGCCTGTCTCATCTGAAAAAGCGTCAATCATCAAAAAAAGATACCCCTGCTGTCCAACAGGAGCTACAATCTGTCATGAGTCATGGCGTTGTGCTCAAACCTGTCGCAGAGGCGAAACGTGAAGAGATCCATAATCTTCATGCAGCTGTTCATAGTGAATTCAGGAGAATCGATGTTAATTCTATTAGCCCAATGAATAACGGTAATAATGATGACAATACCAATAAATCCCTAATTAAACTGAAAAAGTATCTAGAAGAGAATTTAGAAGACGCTTTGGGAGAAATCCGCTGTAAATTTATCGAATAACTATTATCAGATTTCAGATTTTTCAGGTTCTTTTCTCAATTTTTTTTTGTAACAGAATTAGGTAAGAAGTCGAATTAGAAAATTAGAAAGTTTCATTGCATTTCCTTTTGGTTCCTTTGTGATTTATTAGTACTATTATTTTTAACTAGTTTTATGCGATGGAAAGCGCTCATGAAAGCTTCAGGACTATCCAATCTTATTCTTCTAGATTTCAAAATTTTTTAATCACCCAAAATTGATCGAATAATTTGTCGATTAATACAAATAAATACAAAGATAATATCTAGTGAACATGTTTTAGTATTTTTATTTCCCTCGTAGACACCGACTTAAAACAATAAATCAAATCATATTCCTTTTAGGTAAAGATATGAAACAAAATTCTGTGATTACTCTTTCAATATTCATGAGATCACATATCCTAATATACTAGTGATATCAATATATTTAAATGCGTTTTATGACTCAGATAAGGTGATTTAAACCTGATAATAGAATATCTTCAAGGAGAATTTCATATTAATTAGTTATCAATATGAAAAGAGGTAAGCTTATGGCTAGATTCATGAGAACTGACAGTTATAATAATGCAATGGATAAATTTTCTGAAGCAAAGGATGAATTTAAGAAAGCTGAAGAATTTAGAGAACAAGAAGACCTATACATGGCTCTCACACGATATCAGCGGGCAGCTGTGATTGCGCTACAGGCTTATTTGTATTATAAGATTGAATCGTCTGTAATTCTAGTCTATGAATCTATAACTGAACTTATTGAAACAGCAGTAAATGTTGAAGCTGATTTTGATTCCATATCAAAGACTAAAAAACTTGATAGACTATCCCGCATCGTTATCCCCCATCTTTCCCTAAATGATGTTTATATTGATGAACAACCAACACCAGGAATTGATGATCCTCTAGAAGTCCAAGAAGGAAAGGAATTTTCTACAATAGTACTTGATTTTATCCAAAGTAAATTTGACTCGATAGAATAAGCTTTACTACATAATCGAAATTACATTCACTGGATCCTTTCTTCTCCTAGACAGTAAACATATAATCTTTGTAATAACGACATGTTTCTGCAATAGCTTTTTGCATGAAATCGTCGTCAGTAATCGGAATTAAAACTTTGAATTTACCACAAATATGATATAATCCTTTTTTAACCTCATTTGCTCCTGAAATTGAAACTTCTTCTCGACCAAGCCAAAATTTACAACTTCGACATTCCTTGTCTAGTGTCATCATTCAATACCTCTAAGCATACCTATTTTTGAAATACTTGATTTTTTACGCTTAAAAACATAACTGCTAGATCTTATCAAGCTAAAGTTATCTTTTCGGGGAGTGTCATTAGTAATCATTGCGATTACGGCCAAAAAGGTTGAACTCAATAAAATTCATACTTTTCTTCAAATTATTAATTTAGAATAAATGAATTAAGATAGCACCACAAACGAAGTACAATCAGTACTAAAAGTTGATTCTTGATAATAAACTAAAGTCTAGTAAATGCGCTTAGAGTTTTTTTAAAAAAGCCAGATCAAAAAAAGGAGAGTGAATAAAATGATTAAGAGATATTACGAAAAACTAAGAAGAAGAAATATATTTTTTCTTAAATTGAATCAAATATTGATAGACAATTATTACTTAAGATAAGAAAAAAGAAATAGGTGAATGATAATGGCTAATATAAGTAATTCCTTTCAGAAATGCTTTAGTTGTGATTTAACGGAGAAAGAAAACCCCCTAGTATCAATTCAGTACAGTGGTGAACATAAATGGGTCTGTTTAGAGTGTCTACCACAATTAATACATGGGAGCAAGAACTTAGATGATTACATCTAAATAATATTCTAATTAAGCTAATATAGTAATTTCTTATAACCTAAACTCAATTAAACAATATCTTGTAAGAATCAAGTTAAAAATGAAAAATATGGTTATAAGCATCTACATCTATCTTAATTCGGTGCAGATACAAATCATTTTGCTGTACATGGTAAAATTCCTACTCTTATTTGTGGTCATACAGGTGGAAATACATGTGAAACAAATGAATATGTCGAAACTACTTCACCTCCTAATATTGCTCGCACCTATATCAAGTCTGTATTAGATCTACTAGGAACAAGATCTACTTTATGATAATATTACGAGATTCTACTAATGGATTCAACTGAATTAGCAGCTTTAAGACAAATACAGCGAAAAATGAGTAATGAAGTTAGATTAACAAATGATTTCAAAGATCTGAATCTATTCTGTGGATGTGATGTATCATATCGGGATAATAGAGCTTTTATTGCATTTGTAACTCTAGATCAGAATTTTTATGTTATTGAAGAACGTATTTTCACATCTAAGGTAACTTTTCCATATATTACTTCCTTTTTTGCTTTTCGTGAGGGACCTCTGATTATTCAACACTTCCCCAAATTAGAACATAAACCCGATATCTTATTTATCGATGGTCATGGTATTGCGCATCCTGAAAAGATGGGTTTAGCTTCCTATGTAGGTGTTACACTTAATTTTCCCACTATAGGTATAGCCAAAAAAAATCTCTCAACTTCCTTAAGTGAATACCCTAAAAAGATAAAGGAAAAGGGTATTATGTACAATGAAGAACAAAAGATAGTAGGTTATATAATTAAAACTTCAAAAGATTCTAAGCCTATTTACATTAGTCCAGGAAATTTAATTTCTATAGAATCCGCTGCTGCAATAGTACTTAGAATGGTACACGGGCATAAACTGCCAGAACCATCAAGACGTGCGCATCTATTGTCTCGACAGGCTTTAATAGTTTAAGAATCTATTTTTTTACTTATGATTTTAATTCAGAGGATGATAAATAAATTTAAATCTATGGCCAATTTCTATCGAAACCAACACTATTGGAGATTAGTATTATGCAATACTTATTTGAGCAGTTAAATCCTGGAGCATGTAAAACCTATTTAATAAAACCTGAAAACTCAAAAGACGTTGTAATTATTGATCCTGTCATAGAACATTTGAAAGATTACTTAAATCTGTTGAAAGACAATAATTACAATTTAAAAGTGGTTATAGACACTCATACTCATGCAGATCATATTTCTGGAGCTGCTGCGCTCAAAGATATAACTGGTTGCGAATATATGATGCATAAAGAAGCTCCTTCTAAATGTGTCACTCGAAGAGTAAAAGAGGGAGATAAATTTGACATTGGTACAATTTCTGTTCAAGTAATGGAATCTCATGGCCATACACAGGATTCTATTAGTCTTATCTTGCCTGATCGCATCCTCACAGGAGATGCCCTTTTTTTGGACGATGGCGGTGCAGGAAGAGATGATTTACCTGGAGGAGATCCAGCAACTCATTGGGAGACACTTCAAAAATTCGTTACTGTAATAGATGAAAAAATGATTGTTTCCCCAGCACATGATTACAGAAATCGAGAACCATCAAGTCTTGCAACCCAGAAAAAATCAAATCCACACCTAAAGACAAGAACTAAAGAAGAATTTATCCAATATCTAGAAGATTTAAAATTAGGCCCTGCAGATTGGATGAAAGATGTATTAAAAGCTAATTACGCTTGTGCACGAGATCCAAATGCTGCGTGGATACCAGTTGATTCACCAGCATGCGAAGTAAAGGGAACATTAGACATTGGTGTGAATGAGCAACAACCAGACATCATTTCAGTTCATGAACTTCAACTTAGATTGGAGGATGAAGAAGGTAGAAAACCATTATTAGTAGATGTACGGGAAGCACATGAATTAAAAGGTCCTTTAGGCCATATATTAGGGATAAAACACATACCAATAACTAAAATAACATCAAAAATAACGGAATTAAATAAAGAAGATGAATTGATTTTCGGTTGTCGAAGTGGAGCTAGAGCCTATACAGCTGCACAAATAATGAAACAAACTGGGTTTCAAAACGTATTCGTTCTAGATGGTGGAATGATTGCTTGGAAAAAAGCCATAAACACATAAAAAAACAATAAACCTATCAAAAAGGAATCATCTTTATCCTTTCGATGGATGACAAATCGCCCACATATGTTCATTTATTTTAGGTATCATTCCAAGATACATCAACAATGACTGTTCCCCCAAACTGAAATTATGAGAACTCAACCATTTTTTCATTACACTTGAATTTGTACCTATATAGATACTTGAAGCTGCATTTTCTAGACGCCGTAAAATAATTCTAGGAAGTACTTCTTGAAACACTGGAGATTCTAAACCCATAAGTGGCCCTATAAATCCAAAATAATTATCAATCAGTCTCCACATTCCGAATGCGGAATGAATCCGACGTCTATTTATTCATGTGCGAATGTTCTAAATTTGTCACTAAAAATAGCTATTTAAGATAAAACGATCTAACATTTATTTTTGTCAAAGTAATGTCCATAAATGTTTATCAAATAACAGTCCATGCCGAAGTTTTAATTTGTAAGAATGGAACTCGAGAAATGAACACCAAAATTCACTAATAAGTGAGAATGGAACTTGGGTTAAAATCAAGTTTTAAAAAGCTGAAAGTAATTAAAAATTGGTTTGATTTGACTGATTTTTAGCGTCAAAAGCAAAGTTTTAGGTAACCTTTTAAATTAAATTTAGATAAATTAAGTGACTAATATGGAAAGCAAAGTTACAACCTCAAATGAATTACGTCTTCTTTCGATTTATAAACAGGCGATGTACTATAAAAATTTATCTCCTGTGGCGAGATTTCAACTAGCTATGGATCATTTAGAAAGTTTAAGGCAAATGAAAAGAAAAATAAGGAGGGTTCTACCTGAGGAGATTTGATGAGCTTATTAAACTACTTTGTGAATATTTTAGTCTGAATAAAATTCAGTTCGTAATAATAGGTGGAGTTGCGATTCTTTTTCAAGGTCGTTTTCGAACTACAGAAGACATTGATGTTGTAATAAAACATCCAAATATGGATATTGAGGCATTTGTAAATTATTGTAAGGAACAGGGGTTATCTGTTGAGATTAATGAGTTAGAAATGGGATTTCGAGAAAAATCTCATATTTCTATTTTTGATTTACCAAATGGGATTAGAATTGATTTGAGTGGGGCTTATACACCTTGGGATGAAAGTGTAGTTGAAGACGCCGAAGAATTTGAATATGAAAATACAATTATTAGGATAGCCAAACCTGAATATTTAATTGCGAATAAATTATATAAAGGAGGAGAGCTAGATTTTGAAGATGCACTCTCAGTTTATGTACAAAATCGAGATCGGATTGATCAAAAATTATTACAAGATCTCGCTAAACAATTGGAAGTTGAAGCTTCATTAGAAACTTTTCTAAGAAAAATAACCGAGCTTCGAAATGAAAACGGAAGGTAAAGGTGTTTCAAATGAGAATGAACACCAAAATTCCTTGTAAAAAGTTTGTTCATTATATGATGTGAAATGTATGCGGGAAGAAGGAAAAAAAAAGTTTTCATGGGATTGGAAGTTTGTTGTTCCAGCTTCTATAGTTTGGATGAGCGCCCTTTTTATCTCGGCTATTGATTTTATTTTTATCCAAGAACTGAAGCTAAAGTTCCCGTTTCTGTTCATTGGAATGATATTTTTTATCTTTGGCGTTATAATTCGACTTTATTGCCGTAAAACCCTCAAAGAACAATTTTCATATCGTTTACAACTTCTTGATACGCATAAACTTATACAAACTGGATTGTATAAATATATACGCCATCCCGCTTATACTGGTGATATTAGTGCACAACTTGGAATCACATTCGCATTAAATAGCATTTCAGGATTCATGATAATGTTATTCATCATTCCATGCTTTATTTATCGAATTTCAATAGAAGAAAAGCTGCTTATTTCTAGATTTAAAGAGGAGTATTTAGAGTATCAAAAAAAGACAAAAAAATTAATCCCTTTCGTCTATTAATCGGAAAATCAGTCGCTAAGAACAAATAGATACAACTGGTATTCAAAAGAAAATATTGATTTCAAGAAACTAGCAAAGGAAATAAAGGAGGTATCAAATAATATATGGAAATTGTATAAGTACATATACGAGAGCAAAGAACTGGACAAGCTAAATGAATCACTAGAATATGGACACACCTTATTAAAGAGACATCTGCTGATAATAACAAATTTAATAGTGCAAGAATTCCAGCAAAAAACTGGTACAAACATTGCATAATAAAAGAGATAGGCTGCCGTTGCCTGATAAATGTGAGTAGAAGGACTTGATATCAGGGCGGTAAAGGTGTTTACTCGAATCCTGTAAGGAATCCTTAATAAAACTTCTCAGACTGGGACGGTGTCCACATTTAATTCAGTCAGGTAGGTTTTCATCATTGAAGCTGGATTCCCTATTGATAGAAAGGTTATTTTTAAGGGTATGATATCGATTAATGTGTTTTGAGTTC
>JAUUVJ010000148.1 GCA_030589605.1 Candidatus Hodarchaeota archaeon
AATAGCGGCCAAACTTTATGAGGAATTACTAGGTATTCAGTATGGCCGAAAAAAGGATCCTTATGGTTGGATTGTCAAAGTAGAATAGTAATTTCATTACCACTTTTTCTCTTTTTTATGATTCAACCAAATATTTTTCAATGATCCATTAGATAAACTTTTATTTTCTTTTATGGGGGGAAGTAAAATTGCTGAAGTATAAACTAAGGAAGGATTATCAATGAGCTTCATAGATTTAGACAAAATAAACAAAAAAGAAATAGTTCCAGGATTTGAAGGAAAATTCATCCATACAGATAATATGACTGTGGTATACTGGAACATCAAAGCTGGATCTCAACTTCCAGAGCACTCACATCATAATGAGCAGATTACAACAATTATTGAAGGAGAATTTGTGTTAACTAGTGAAGGTGAAACTAGAAACGTAAAACCAGGTGATGTTGCAATTTTTCCTTCGAATGTGAAACATTCTGGGAAAGCACTCACTGATTGTTATATTATGGATGTTTTTTACCCAGTAAGAGAAGATTATAAATGAGATTCTTTCAATTTTAGAGCATTTTCCGAAATAGTCATACTTAAATACTGGTAATTGTTACCGTCAATTGGTAATAGTTAAATAAAAGTAGTAACTATCACCTGAAGTTGAGTAAAGCATGGATCAGAAACCGGAATTTTTAACGGATTACGAATTTAGTGTACTCCAGTTAAACAATGAAGGCTTTAAGATCAAAGATATCGCTACCAAGCTTGAGAAAAAAGAGGGAAATATCAGAAAGACTAAAGTAGTAGTCCGAAAGAAAATCGAAAAAGAACTTCAAAAAACCGCTAGAAGTCTACGATTAGACCGTGATATTTCTAATATGCCAAAAGACGCGGGTTTATTAATCGGATTTGATTGGATTCACAATACTAAAGTTTTCTTGATTTTTACTTTTACCCAAGGAATAATTGCTTGGTGGGAACATGAATGTAAGACAGAGGAATGTCTCAAACGCAATCGTGAAACTCTTGACTTAATTTGCAGTGAAAGGAGCATCCAATTAACTTTAGAAGAAGAAAAATTATCAATTCGCAAACAATTCCTCAAGGTTATAGATATTATCCAAAAAAACAAGGAATAGAAGTACATGAATCAAGTTACAATCATTAAACCTGAAGATGGAGAAGGTGTTTATCCTGCACCTGAAATAAGAAGAATTTATCCTGTAAATAAATTACTAATCAAATTTTATCTTACCTCCTTCGTTATATGGCTCATAATTGGAATTGGAATTATGGGGTTATACACGTTCATCTCTATGATTTCACAATTTGAAAGTTCATCTTCAGAACCACTACTCCCTCCATACGTTATGAATATGTTCGTAGCACTGTTTTGGATTAGTAGTATTGTAATAATCCCCCCATTAATTATCATCCTATATATTTATGTTAATAGTATGGAATTTATTGTCCATGGGGATGAAATTATTGTCAAGAAAGGTGTATTCAATAAAACCATTAAGTATTGCCCTTTTCGTACTATCACAAACATTTCTACGACTGCTGGACCCTTTGACAGACTTTTTGGTATTGGATGTGTAAACATAGAGACAGCTGGAAAGAGTGCTACCTCTAATAGTCCTGAGGAAAAACTTGAAGGCTTACCATTGTTCCATGAAATTCGTGATTACATCCTAAATCAACTTCGAACTTATGACCCTTCCAAAAGCAGAGGGGTCACTTTTGAAGCATTTAATGATTTGCAAGAACTGAAAAATGAGACATTAAATGAATTAAAAGAGATTAAACAGCTTTTGAAAAAACTAAAATGGTGATATAAAGTGAATTATAAAAATTACTACAAAGAATATTTTGAAGAAGGTGTCCCATTCTATCCACTATCAGCATTTCGCAATAAATTATTTCTTACTTGCTTTACTGTATGGATAGTAATCACTTGTGTGATATATGGATTTGCAACCGTGATTTTATTTTTTATTTCTATTGATGACGACCCTTCAGACCGTCTGATGAGCGAATGGTTTCAAGCTAATAGCTTAGGCTTATCTAGCATATATCTACTTATCAGTCTTGCATTAATAATTCCAATTGCACTCTTAATTGTTTTCTATGTTCGAAGTATTGAATTCCGTATTGAAAAAACTGAAGTAATAGTCAAAAAGGGAATTATTAATAAAATGGAAAAACATATTCCATTTAGAACTATTACAAATGTTAGTTCACGATATGGGGTTTATGATAGAATATTAGGAATTGGAACAGTGCAAATAGAAACTGCTGGAAAATCAGGACAACATTCTGGGCCAGAAGCGAAAATTGAGGGAATTTCTAATTTTTTTGAAGTCAGAGATATAATTCTCAATCAATTAAGAAAATTCCGTTCTAGTTATGCAACAACGACTGAAATTGAACAGCCCTCATTTGAATCTTATCCTCCTGAAGGCCAGTTTTACAAAGATTTACTATTTGAGTTAAAAGAAATTAAGGAAATTTTATCGAAATAATTCCCCTTCTTTTTCTTTTTCTTTGAATAACAACTGAAAGATTTCTTAATTAGATAGAGGAGTTTCTTTAATTACTTCCGCTAAAAATTATTTTAAAAACTTGAAATTTTTGAGGTAATTAACAGATCCAGTGTTAATATTTTACGTATCACTACTATCTACTTAAGTTATTATTCTATTAATAAGAGAATTTAGTAAGAAAAAGAACAAAAAATATCGGTGATAAAATATTGGACATTATAGAAATTGAAAACGTTACAAAGAAGTTTAAGGATAACATTGCTCTCGATAATGTTTCTCTTCGTATTAGAAAAGGAGAAGTTCTTGGATTACTTGGCCCTAATGGTGCAGGTAAGACCACTCTTATCAGAATATTGATAGGACTAATAAAACCAACCTCAGGAACCGCTTTTGTTACTTATAACGGAAACAAGTACGATGTCAAGAAAGATATTATGGAGATCAGAAAAAAAGCAAGTCTTTTACCTCAGGAAGCAGAAGTTTACGAAAATCTAACTGCAAAAGAAAATATTCTTTACTATGGCCGAATTTTCGGAACTCCTAATGGAGAAGCAAAAAGACGAACTGAAGAACTGATAGATATGATTGGGTTAAGAGGGCGTGAAAATGACCTCACCAAAGAATTTTCTGGTGGAATGAAGCGTAAAGTACTTGTTGCACGTGCTCTTGTGATGGATCCTGATCTTATCTTTCTTGATGAACCTACTACTGGGATTGACATTCTTGGAGCTCGTACGGTTCGGAATCTCATTAAAAAGTTATCTAAAGAAATGCATAAGACAATCATACTGACTACACATGATCTATCAGAAGTATCTGAACTCTGTGATAGAGTTGGTATTCTTGTCAAAGGAAAATTAGTAGCACTTGGTACACCTGATGAATTGGAGGAAAAGTTCCAAAAAGCAGGTTTCGAAGATGTATTCATTGGTTTAGCTACAGGTGAAGGGGTACTGGAAGGAGATATTAGTACTCCTAAAGTAAAAACGAATCTAATATCCCGTATTTTAAAAAAACGGTGATATCATGAGTAAAGTAAAACAAACATATTCTCTTGTTAAGCAGGAATTACGATCTGCAAGTAGAACTCGTTATATTATTATCAGTTTTGTATTGTTACCCTTGATAATGTGGGGGTTTCAGGGAGGATTACAGATGTTTATGGGCGTGTCTTTGTCATCTACGCAAGAGGGAGAAACGATTTATGTTGTGAATGCTGATTTGGGTAATGAAACCATTAATTATGGAGCATTATTTGTTGACTATCTTAAAACTAGCTCCAAAGATAATGATTCTTTGCTTAAAGGGGCAGTCATAAATGACACGTTGTACGCAAATGAGAATTTTTCGTCGTTAATGGCGATGGTAAATGACCCAGAGGTTGCTAGTAAAGTAATGCCATTGATTTTTATCCCTGAGAACTTTACATCGGTGTTTAATGAATTTAACTACACCTCAAACCGAGTTGCTCCCGTAGTGAAAATGTATACACTTCCTGGAGGTCTTATTGGATCAGAATTTCTTCAAGCGGGTGTGGGAATGATTCTATCGCAGCCTCCCTTCACAGAAGTAATTTTTGTGAAAGCAGTAAACCTATCACCGATAACAGTCACCTTTCCTGGTGAGGAGGCTGTTGCTAGTGGTTTTGGAGCTGGATTTATTGGATTCATATCTATAATGATTGCTGTCATGGCCCCTGCTCCTTTCGTATCTACAAGTTTTGCAGGTGAAAGGGAAAAGAAAACCATGGAATCTTTACTAGCTCTACCTATTTCTCGCTTCAACATTCTTCTTGGGAAGTTATTAGCAGGTATGGTGTTAGTTACGATTTTTGCAGTAATGAACATGGTTGGACTTATGGGATTTTCATTTATTCTAGGGATGGCTGATTCTGCTGGTCCTGGCGGTGTTAACATCTCAGAAGTATATTCAATTGATCTTACCTTTGGTCTTTTGCTACTCATTGGAATATCCATGTTTCTCTCCGCATTTGTCGCCATCGGAATAGGAATTTCCATTGCTAGTTTGACAAAGGACGTTAGATCAGCAGAATCGTTATATACAATGTTGATGATGGTTCCCGCCATAATCGTAGGAATGACTTCGATGATTGGTGGACTACCTGAACTGTCATTTGGTGGCACAGGAATATTTCTCTATATCATTCCTTGGTCGCATGCGGTAGCAATTTTGCAGAAAGGTATGTATCCACAAACATATGCCTCGAGTGCTTTAACAGGTAGTATTGCGACAGATTTAATTTTCCATCTTGGATACTTAGTCGTCGTTATCCTTATCTCGATATATATTGCCTCACGAGTCTTTGAGCGTGAAAGCATTCTTACTTGAAAAGGAGATGAAAAAATGGGTACAAGTAATCAAATCTTAGCACTCGTTAAACAAGAATTGCAAAGCGCTAGAAGAACAAGATATGTAATTTTTACCTTTGTCCTGATGCCATTGGTTATGTGGGGAATGCAGGGTGGACTACAAGCTTTCTTAGGTATTTCAATGACCAGTGGTCAAGCAGGCGAAACAATTTACATTGTCAATTATGATATTGATGGAAATGGTACTCTTGATTTAGGAGATATTTTCATCCAAAGACTAGTTGCAAGCTCAAATCAGAATGATTCTATCATATCTGGAGCAAAAATCAATTCAACAGTTTTTGCAGGGTTATCATATTCGGAATTGATGAACAGAACAAAAGGTTCTGAAACAGCAAATGACTATACTCCACTCATCGTTATTCCAGATAATTTTACTGCAAATTACGATACTCTCAATCATTCTCAAATTGAAATGTACACAATGCCTGGGGGTATTCTTGGATCAAGTATGCTAGAGGCTGCTGTTCAAATGATTGTGTCTCAACCCCCTTTCACAGAAATCACTGTTCATAAATATGTCAATTTGAATCAGACTACTATAGTTTTTGACAATGAAGAAGGCGCTGCGTCTGGTTTCGGTATCGGATTTGTTGGAATGATTTCAATTATGGTAGCTGTTATGGCTCCTGCGCCATTTGTTAGCACTTCCTTCGCAGGAGAACGAGAAAAGAAAACAATGGAATCTCTTCTAGCTTTACCAATATCACGATTCAACATTCTGTTTGCTAAGGTATTAGCAGGGATGGTTCTTATTGGAATCTTCACTTTAATGAATATTGTAGGTTTATTTATTTTTTCAGCCTTAATTAATTCGATTGGAACACTAGGCGGCAATGGAGCCGCTGAAGGATATGCTGCTATTTTCGCTATTGATACATCTCTAAAATTGGTGATATTAGCAAGTGTAATGATGTTTCTATCAGCCTTTGTAGCTATAGGGATTGGTATTTCAATAGCCAGTTTAACAAAAGATGTTCGTTCTGCAGAATCAATGTATAATATGTTCATGCTACTGCCTAGCCTCGCTGTTGGTATGATAACTCTTGGTGGTGGTATTCCAGAACAAGCCTTTGGAGGTGCTGGTGTGATTCTATATATCATTCCTTGGACTCATGCTCTAGCAATTTTATCAAAAGGGTTGTATCCTCAAACGTATGCATCAAGCGCCTTGACAGGAAGCATTCCATTAGATTTAGTTTTCCATTTTGGATATATGATAATTCTAATCTTTGTTTTTCTGTTCATTGCTTCTAAAATATTCGAACGTGAAAGTATCCTTACCTAAATCTCCCCTTTTCTTTTTCATTGATTGAAGTGGGAAGATCACTGTTAGAAATTCATTTGGAATTGACACTATGTTGTCCTAAATTAATACATATCTTTTATTTTCAAGTCCATTAGATGATTAATTTATTTCATGAAATCATAATACTACCTCAATTAGTTTTAAATTAAAATCAGATAAACATTTAATGTTCAAATGGAATGCAAATCTCAAAAAGAACTTTTTTAAAAATTTTAGATCACTATGATTAGATAATTCTATTCTTAGAGGTCAGGTGTGTTTAAAAAACTCAATATATAGAAATACAAAAAAAAGAAAACTAAAACTCGACATTTAACGATAAATTCGATTTAATCAAGATTAAATAACCACACTCATAGAATGTGATCTTATCATGGCAACTATAATTGATTTGATAATTCAAATTTTTCAAAATTACCTTTTTTTCTTCACAGCGAATTTAAGCTTACCACTTGCAATTATTGCCATTACTATCGGTCTTTTAGTCTATAGATTTGGAAAAAAGAAAAATCTTATGATAATGGATAGTACTATTGAATTATTTCAAAAGGAAAAAGGAGATAACATTGCAGAGTTTAAATTAGCTGAAACGGCTACAGATGGAAGAACATACCTTGTTGAACTTAAAGAAGGACTTTCACTGCAAAACATTCGTATTCATTTTACAATGATTCCACGACATCTGGTTATAAGTTATGTTGGAGCATTAATAAGAAAAAGAAAAGATTATCTATTGATTGAAGCGAATCCAACAAATAATGTTGTATATCGTTATCAAATAGAAATTATTCCTTTAAGAGAAGAAAAAAGAATTAAAAATCTGGTAGATATGCTTGGTCAATTAGAAAAAATTACTCTAACAAGTTCAAAGTATGAAGAAAAATGGGGTGTGTGGGTTAATGATCCAGACTTTTTCAGGTCAGTATTTCAAAATAAACCAGAAATTGTTAAGAATCTTTTTTCTCAAAGAACTCACGTTGTTAGGGTTTCTTATTATCCACTAGATAGCCCATCAATTCGTTTAGTCTCTGAAAATATTGAATTTGTAAATTCTGTTAAGGTAATGGATATATTATTCGATTTAACTTCAACTATTGAAACTCTTGGGACAAAAAAATATTATACAAAACAGAAGGAAGCATTACGAACATTCAAAGATGATAAAGCTGAAGAAGAAAAAGCAAAACAAAAAGATAAACGATTTAAAATTTAAGAACTAGTAAATCTGAAAGTGTTCTTTATATTCACTTTTTATTCTTTATCTTTGGAATGGATTAAACGTAATTTTTCTTGAATTTGATTTCTTAGATCGAATACGTCAACCCCTTTTTTTGGAAATTTATAGATCGGTAAATCGATATATTCACCCTCTAAATCATCCTCAAATAATTTGATCATAAATCCTTTAGCACCATAGGCCGCATAAGAAACTGATAGAGCTACGATTGTGAAATCACTCCAATTATATTTAAATTCTCGTTTTCCAATTTTAAGCTCTACAGTGTCTTTACCTATAATTAGTGTTCTTTTTACATAACGAGTATGGTAATAATATGTGAAAATAGCTGCCCCTAAAAGTAAAGATCCTATTGTTATAGGATTGATAGGAATACCAGGTACCCCTGTAACTTGTATAATCACTGCTCCAATGAAAATGAAAAAAATAGATTCGAGCATTAAAACAATTCCATAAACAAGTAAGATTGAAATGTTGATATTAGTAGAAAGAGTAAATTCTTCTTTCGATTCAGAATTATGTGTTTGAGTCATTTCTTCACACCTTTTTCCAAAATTTCAAACGAGAATATTTTTGGTCTAGATTCGAAGGATGAAAAAGAGTGTCTCCACGCTTCGCAATAAAGCCTGTAGATTTACAAGTAGTTTTGTTTTTAAGATCAGCATAAACTAGACCCACTTCACGTTGGTTAAATCGTTCAAAGTGACCTTTAATCTTATCTGGTAGGCTCCCATTGCCGAAAAACAGTATCCAAGACCATTCAAATTGCATTACCTCCATTATCGCTCGAGCTTGTCGTATCCAGTTAACAATTGTGGACCATTTCACCTTTGAAGGATTTTTAAATTCTATAGCACAACAACAAACAACATAGGTAGGGGAAGCCAAAAAAGCAAACGCCCTAGATAAAACAAACCCTTTCCCTTTTACTCCACCATATAATATAAGATCCATACTTTTTTCTGGTTCAGCTAAATGTTTGTCCTTCAGGATTTTGGTTAGATCTAAATCTCGAATCGCTAAGTCAAAATTTGCGATCCATCTACCACCCTTCAGAAATAGACTTTTTTCCACAAAACGGAGATATTCCTCCTTTGCAGATAACTTAGGAATTGTCACAGTACTTCAAAATTCCTTGTATTGATATAGCTATAAAAATAATACGACAAAAGAAGTTAAGAAGTTAAGAAGTTAAGAAGTTAAAAAAAAAAAAAAAAAGGGGGGATTTTATAAAAGTATTGATAAAAATGGTGAAATTTAGGAGAATATTTTTTAAAAATAAAAACAGCTTTTTAATAA
>JAUUVJ010000190.1 GCA_030589605.1 Candidatus Hodarchaeota archaeon
TAGATATAATCAAATTCTTTTCGATTAAAATAGGGAATTTATTTCTTGTATATAACACTTTTTTAAAGGATGTTTTATTGTTAGTTCATAAAGGCCTAAAATATAAAAAAAAGTAGAAGACATTCCATTAAAAAATGATATAGAATTGTTATGCTGAATAAGGTATAAAATTTCCATTTTCGTCAAAGAATCTATTCTTTCTACGCCAAAAGGTCATGAATCTCCACATCATACCTAGTTTACCCATATATTGAATTTTTTTACCTGTTCCATTTATGGTTCTTATTTTAGGTGCAAATTTTTTTGGCTACAATTTCAGGATATTCACAAATAATATTGAAAATTCCATATGCATCTGGTGTGGCATTATTAAGAACTAAATCTGTCATCATCATTCCTGGAGAAAGAAAATGAATTCCTATATTCGTTTTTTTGTATTCTTTCGAGAGAGTTTTTGTTAATTGAGGAGCTGAAGCTTTTGATACTCCATAAACGGCACTTAATTCACTTGTTCTTCCATCTGATCCCCACCCTGCTAAATTAAAGATTTTCCCTCTATTTGATGGTAACATTACAGATAAAGCTGCCTGACATCCATATAGTGTTCCTAAAACGTTTGTGTTAACCACTAATTGTAATTCATCTATAGGAACTTCTTTCAGAGGTTTTCTTGTTATTCCCGATGTTCCTGCGTTATTTATCCAAATATCAATTTTCTTCCATTTTTCAATTGCGATATTAGCTAAATCAGTTGTCGATGTAGGATTTGATACATCACATGGGTATTCAATGATATCTGCTTTTGGAAATTGATTCTTTAGACTAGTAGCAACATCTTTTACTCTATTTTCATTTCTTGATGAAATATTAACGTTATCACCTGCTTTAAGAAATTCTTCAGTGAGAGCAAGTCCAAACCCCTTTGTATTACCTGTTATAATAATATTCATTTTTTTTACACCTTTTAATTATTTATATTTCTTTCAAAATTTGTTTAAGGTTTTGAATAAATTGTAGAATATCCACTTCAGTATTATAGAAATGAGGAGAAATTCGCATCATTCCTTGGCGAATAGTTAATTCAATAGGTCTTTTTATCTCACGTAATTTGTCACGAATCTCTTCAACTTTTATTCCTTTAAATTTGAAAGTAACAATTGAACCTCGAGACGAAGGTGAGATTATTTCAATTTCAGGTATTTGAATTAATTCTTGTAGAAGGATGTTAATAAGTTTATTATTATAATCATGAATATTTTTTATCCCTAACTTGTGTAGATATTCGATAGATTGCATAAACCCGTACTTTGCTCCATAAGCACTCGTACTATATTCAAATTTTCTTGCTGTTTTAGCATAGGGGATTTTTGTTGCATCAAAATCCCAAATATCTTCTGTTGATCGCCATCCTACAAAACATGGTTCCAAATTTGTATACAAATCTTCTGAAATATATGCAATTGCCGTTCCGAAAGGAGCGCATAACCATTTATACGATCCAGCGATATAAATATCAACATCCCACTTTGTTACATCTAAAGGTTCATAACCAGCTGCTTGGATTCCATCTATGACTAAAATCGCTCCCACATCGTGTGTAATTTTAGCCAATTTCTTTAAGTCAAATTTCTGACCAGTAAGAAATTCAACATGACTTATCGCCACTACTTTGGTGCGTTCATCAATTGATTCGTACAGATCATCAAGAGGAATTAACCCATTTTGAGAGTTCACTAATTCAATATTTAATCCTTCTTTTCTCGACAATCTAATCCAAGGATATGTAACACTTGGAAACTCAATCGTTGTACTGACTAATTTTCCCTTTTGCAAGTCTAAGCTCCAAGCTATAACATTTAGTACTTCAGTTACACTATTAAATACACCTATATCTTTTGATCTACAGTTTAATAATTTAGCTCCTTCTTTGCGAAGACCTTCATAAACTAATACTTCTTTTTCTTCATCGAGAGTTATTGTACCTCCTTTTGTTAATTCAACAAAAAAATCCTTAGCTTTTTCGATTACTGAGATGGGTACAAGGCCAATACTTGCAGTAGAAAGGTAATTTATTTCTTCTATTATACCAAAATCTTTCGAAATGTTCTTTATATTCAATTAAGTCACCTGAATCCCTAATAGTGTATATTTCGTTTTATATTAACCGGTATAATTGATCTTCTTTCTTTACATTTGATATTACTAATACTAGAATGAAATACCTGATAATTATGAAATGGACGTAGAATAGTTTGAATTCCTGTGAATGGAACCACAAGATTTGTAATTATTGATACTCTTGTAAACTAATAATAAATTGATAATTGATTTTTCATTTGAAAAACATGAATGAATAGAGGATTCTAAATTCTTCAAAATTAGGTTCATTTTATTTAAGTTTCACTTTTATATTTTTTGAACAGACTCCTAGTATTTTATAATTGATTATCTTTGCCAAAATCTATAACCATAATTCTTTCTTACCTTTATTCGGTTCAATTTCAGTATTAATGCAATAGAATGTACTTAACACACTAGTAGAAAGTACTGAAAGTCGAGATGGATAATATGACTGTCGAAAAGAGACTAGAACTTATTAAAAGTGTTGGTGAGGAAGTTGTTACTGAACAAGAGATGGTAGAGTTACTAGATAATCAGAAAACTTTCAGAACTTATGATGGATTTGAACCAAGTGGACGAGTTCATATTGCTCAAGGGATTCTCCGTGCTATCAATGTCAACAAAATGATTGAAGCTGGAGCTAGATTTAATATGCTAGTTGCGGATTGGCATGGATGGGCAAATAATAAACTTGGAGGAAACCTTGAAAATATCCAAACAACAGGAAAATACTTGATAGAAATTTGGCGATTAACAGGTATGAATTTAAAACATGTAAATTTTGTTTGGGCATCGGATTTTGCAAAAAATGATGAATACTGGAAATATGTTATGCAAATAGCAAGGAATTCGACTTTAAAACGAATTGTAAGAACAGCACAAATCATGGGAAGAGCAGAATCAGACGCACTTCAAGCATCACAAATTTTATATCCTTGTATGCAATGCGCTGATATATTTTGGCAAAATATTGATGTAACTCAATTAGGCATGGATCAGCGTAAAGTTAATATGCTTGCTCGTGAAGTTGGTCCCAAAGTTTTTAATAAAAAACCAATAGTCGTCTCTCATCATATGTTATTAGGTTTATCTGCACCTCAAGAATCTTATACTGATATTGAGGAAAAGATAATGGATCTAAAAATGTCAAAATCAAATCCTGAAGCAGCCATATTCATGACAGATACTGAAAAACAAATAAAACAGAAAATTCGTAAAGCTTTCTGTCCGGAGACCGCTGATAATAATCCTATTTTAGAATATGCTCGCTACTTTATTTTTGAAAAAATGAGTACTTTCAAGATCGAACGTCCAAGTAAATTTGGAGGAGATATTGAATTTCCTAATTACAACGATTTAGAAGATGCTTATCTCAAAAAGGAAGTACATCCTGCTGATTTGAAAAATGGTGTGGCAAGGTGCATCAATGAATTAGTCGACCCTGTAAGGAAAGAATTTGAATCAAACGCTAAATTAAGAGATCTACGTGATCAGGTACTAAGCTTTACAGTTACAAGATGACAAAATCTATTAAAATAAGCAAATTATTCTAAAAGAATAGATTATTAGGATATTGACTCTTAATATCCTTGAAGAGAATTCTGTAAAGAGATCTAGAAGAAAATTTTTCTCTATTAGAATTACTGAATAGTTTTTTAATTCATTATTGCTCTTTTAATATTATGAAGACTATTGGTCTAATAGGTGGTATGAGTTGGGAATCTTCTTTAGAGTATTATCGAATTATCAATGAAACAGCTAAAGAGTTATTGGGTGAGTTGCATTCTGCAAAAAGCATAATGTATACTTTTGATTTTGATGAAATTGAAATACTTCAGCGAGAGAGAAAGTGGAAGGAACTTTCAGAAAGAGTAACTGAAATAGCTCTGAAACTTGAAAATGCTGGTGCTGATATGATAATCATATGTACTAACACAACACATATAGTTGCAGATGAGGTACAAAAGAATATTAGCATTCCATTGATTCACATTGCAGATAGCACAGCTAAAAAGATAATAGAATCATCTATGAAAAAAGTAGGCCTATTAGGGACTAAATTTACCATGGAAGAAGCTTTTTATAAAGATAGACTAGCTGAAAAATATGGTTTGGATGTTATTATTCCAAAGGAAAAAGATTGTCAAATAAATCATGATATTATTTACAAAGAGTTGGTTTTATGACAAATTAAACCAACTTCAAAACAGAAGGTTATCAAAATGGTAGAATACCTTTTGGCAAATGGAGCTGAAGGAATAATATTAGGTTGTACAGAACTACCTCTTTTAATAAAACAAGAAGATGTCGATATATACCTGTTTGATACGACAATGATACACGCTAAAGCCGCTGTTAATTATGCAATTAATAAAAAGTGATGGGTATTAATGATGATTATGTTGTGGAAGGGACAAGCTTTTTTAAAACCGAGCCTATTCTTTGACGATCTAAAAACTGAATTTCTTTAAGTTGTTCAAAGATTCGTGAATTAAATTCCTCTTCTTTTATGATTTTTATTTTATCTTCATCTTTCATTGTTGTTTCAAAAAATGTTGAGAGGAATAAAGATTTCATTACTAGTAAATCAAAGGAAATTATTCCACTAGACCAATTTGTAGTGACTGTATTCGCTTTATAGGATCTAATTATTTTCTGATATTCCTTATGTGTTTTCTGATGACTCACAAAATTATCCAATTCTTTCAACCGATTATTCATATCTTCAAAAGATCCTTTAGAAAACCATCGATTACTAGTTGAGTCCAAAGTCACTAGCTCTAAAAGTAATAATCCCTTCAAAGCGAATAATAAGATTGGATAGCGATAATTTCGAATTCCATTGGGATTATATTTGAGAATTTGAAACACATCTCTAAAAAAAGTAAAGAATCCATCTGTGTACTCTTGATCCATATCCCAATCAGGCACAAGATTTGGATTACCTTTGAACTTAAGGTTGTTTATATCTTCAACTATTGTCCCAGCCATTTTCCAACTTGTGTTGAAAAATTCAGGTTCGTTCATTATATTAACCCAAAATATTTCATCAGAATCATCAGGAACTTCATCTAAATCATGAATTTCTCTCACATATTCTAGTTCAGGATAATTTTTATGCCAAATTAACCATTCAGTTAAACTGGTAAAAGGAAAATGGGTATCATCTATAATAGGATGCTCATTTATTAGTGATGTTTTTTCAGCATTACCTTTTATGTAAATACGTTTCTCTGGTTCAGGATTTTGATTTCTATTTGGTTCAATTTGAAGAGTATATTTCTTGAGGGATACAAACTCGTTCAATTTAATAACTTTAAACTTATTCAGAATTTTATATTTTCTCTTTTTTTTCCTAGATCCTAATTTCTTTGGTTCTTTTTTATTTGATTTAACCTCTATTCGCTTTTTTGTTTCTTTTAATGCTGATTTTAGTAATAATTTTGTGGGAGATTGCTTTGATTTCCGTTTTGTAGATAATTTTGTTGTCGATGGACGTTTTTCTGGCTTAGAAATTTCTGGATAATAATGTGATAGTATATTATGTTTTAGTTTTGGTTTTGCTTTTTTCTCCTCCCTACTAGAATTTATTTTCTTTATGCGAGTTTTATTTTTTGTTTCTTCTTGTTTTGGTTTGTGATTGTTTTCCGATTTCTTAGGATCAACATTTTTTTGATTATTTAGCTCGGTAAGAGGAAGTAATTTTGTAGAATCTTGATTTAAATTAAGTAATAAACTTTGTTTGCTAGATGAATTCTTTTTAGCATAGAATATTGAAGAAGAAACATTAAATTCTCTATATTCTTCTTCAAACACTAAATTCATCTCCTATATTGGTAAATATCATGAATTACTTATATCTTCATCAATTTGGTGCTTACTTTAAAATTTATCTCTTAAATGATATGTAATACTCTCTCACAAAGCATAATTCAGAAACTTGTTTGAACACCGACAAGAAAAGCAAAAGCACCAAATCCAGTGAGTCCTGAATAGGTGTAAACACATACTACTTTTTTTAGGGAGGATTACCATTGCTAAACCCAATTTAACATCTCGAAGATTTACAATTTCGCTTTATTCATGATAAGGTAGGAAAACGCTAAACGTTGAACCTTTTCCGAACTCACTTTCAAGATAAATTTCACCATGATGAAGGTGTATGAATTCCCGAGCGATTGTCAATCCGACACCTGTACCAGGAATGTTCTCGACAGCTTTTGACCGGTAGAAACGATCGAAAACAAACTGTTGATCCTGGTGAGAAATTCCAGGCCCTTGATCAATCACTTGAATCAGGACTCCTGTTTCTTCTAATAGGTTCAAAGGTCCAAAGTAGTGATTTATCACCCGTATCTGAACCTTGGTCTTGGGTGGTGAGTATCGTAGCGCATTATCAATCAGGATAGTAAACACCTGTTCAATGATTTTTGAATCCCCCCATAATTGGATTTTCTCGGAAATTTCAGTCTCTAATCTCATTTTCTTCTCTTTTAGCATCGGATCAACCTTTGTTTCAAGGTTCCGGAACAATTTTGCTAGTTTATACGATTTCCACTGAATGTTAACTGTCTTCTCATCTATACGTGATAGTAGAAACACTTCCTCAATGATTTTAGTTAATAATTTTGAATTTTCATTAATTGCTTCTATCAAATTAGTCCGATTTTCAACTGATAATTTATCCCAATATCTCTGAAGATTCTTAATTGACATACCCAAGGCGGTTATTGGAGTCCTCAGTTCATGTGAAACAGTTGTCATGAATTTTTTCTGCATTTTATTCATTTCGAGCAATACTTTTTCTCGAGAACGTAACAATTCAATTTCTTTTCTTTCAGTTATATCGACACCACCATAATAACCAAATAAAGAGGGGCCTCCTCCTGAATGAAGGAATAGCACATTCTTACCTTTCGGGATAACTCTGGTCTTTACAAGGTCAATCAACCCTACCATGGCTTTTCCATTATAGACAGGATCAAGAAATATTCCTTCTAGTTTCGCAATTAATTTTACTGCATCAATCATTTCTTGATTTGGGATCCCATAACCCTCACCGTAATAACCCTCAAGAACTTGAATCATATCATCTTTAATCTTCATATCCAGACCCCATTCTTTCATAAACTCCGTAATGATCCCCTGAACATTTTTTTCTATCTCTCCTTGTGGTTCACCTACATTAACCCCTAAAACTTCCAATTCTGGATAATAGAGCTCTTTTCCAATGATAAGACCCGACTGAGTTCCTCCACTACCCGTTGCATGAACAAAATAATTAAGATCGATATTTAAATATTTTAATTGGTTAACGATTTCCGATATACAGTTCAGATACCCTAATGCACCTATCTTAGTGGAACCACCTGTTGGTATAATATATGGCTTTTTATCTTGAGA
>JAUUVJ010000345.1 GCA_030589605.1 Candidatus Hodarchaeota archaeon
AAAGAAGTTTGGACTCGAAATATGGGATAACCATGAGTGCTGGAAATGTGGGAAAATCGGACAAGTAATTATTATTAGTGGCCTTTTTTTAATGATGAAAAAATTGGGAGATTAATTAATAAAAAGTATCCTTTCTTTTATAAAAGTTATTCCAAGGAAGCAGGAGGAAAATATCTTGCTAATCATTGCCCTCATTGTAATATTATACAAGGTGATTGGTACTTAATCGACTGGGTTACAGAAAGGGAATATGAAGGAAAAACACCCAGAATAGAATATATTGAAATGTCTCCACGTTATAAGGTAATAGAAAAATCTTTTACCTATAAGAACTTAATTTCACTATTAAAACCAACTACTTCACTTCCTAAAGAATTTCCTCTAATTCACTTAATTTATAACCAACGAATGTGTTATAATTTGAATCGAGATGTGTCGAGTGAATAGCAGCGGTAAAAAATTTGTCACACAACACTATATCACAATAAGGAATACAGAGACAAAGAAAACTTATATCAAATAGGTCATTAGGTTGAATATCACGGCCAAACTGTTTATTTATGTGAACTCGAAGTGTTACATATGTGTTTAATATTGGAATATCATGGATTAAGTCATCAATTCCGTTTTTATTCTTTTGAGGATCTCCACGGTGGTGAAAAAGGATTTCTATTCCTTTAGATATAGGAATTTCCAATTTAGTAGCTAATATTACAGTTATGTCTACAATCTTACGAATAAACCCTCCTTGAATGAGAGTTTCCTTTAAATGGTTAAGCGATGATTCGTTGAACCTAGTGAAAGATCGTGCTATTGAACTCGGAAAGATCTATAGTGTAAGTCAAAAGTATAAACACTTAAGACTGGAAAATTACTCCGTGATGTGCATAGTAGTAATCGCAGAAGCTTATTCACAGATTACCAAAAAAGAGAAGTTATACTTTGTCCGATCTAAACTGAGAAAAAAAGTGAATTTTCGCAGATATAGTTTGAGACAATTATTGAGGTAGGATTTCGGTCAAACTCACAATACTGAGTAGAATATTATTCACTGAATTTTCAGTGATTGACTGTTGATGTTAAGGAAGAAATAAAAAAAAAATAATCAGTAAGATTGTAGATTTCGATGAACACTTTATCAAAAATGTTGTAGAACCGACAAAGGGAGGAAATCAGTATCAATCTCAAGATCAGGCTGTAAGAGAAATTCTCGACCCCAGATCTGACCCGCTTTTTGCTTATAATGTGGAGCATCAGCCTGTTTTAACAAATGTTGTCAGGTCTTTCCGTGCTCTTTCATACAATCTTCTAACTTTAATTATTCATACGGGATTCTTTTTAACAACAAGATAGTTAATTCAGTTTCTTTTCTTCAATGTTAATCAAAGGCAAATATTCTTTAAATTGAGTGATTTTATCCTGAACTAAATATTCCCTATCTTTTTTTGACCAAATGTCTACCCCTTTTTTAGAATAAAAAAGGAAAATATCATGGATAATAGCAAAAAGACTTTGACATGCCCCCGCATAAGCCCTACAGTCTTCTGGTTCTAGCGGAATATGACTTGCTTTCTTATACAATTCTGAAACTGTTGGTTCAATTGCCTGCATTTTTAAAATAAATTCTGTTTCAGAGATTATTCCTTGTTTGTAATTTTCATTGTAGGAAACCCCTTTATTGGTAAGTTTCACCATTTCAGATGTTATCATTTGATAATTTCTTATAATCTCCTCTTTTGTACCATAAAAACTTTTATAGAGTTTTTTATATGTTTTATAATTCTTATTCCATGAAATTTTGATGCCTTTATATATTTCACAATCATTCGGTAAACCCAATGGGTGGAAAGTTTTTGGTAAATTAGGATCTATCCAAAGTGCTCTGCAAATCCAATTTACATTCTGTACGTCCTCCAAATCACTAGCTAGGAATAACCAGATAATATGTGCGGGATTGTTTCCCCATTTGGCTTTAAGATACTCATTTCGTTGGTAATTACTTGTTTTCAGTATTGTTATTGATTGTTGAATAATTGATTGGAATGTTTCTTTTGTATAATGTCTATCAACTAAGACAGTGGCGGTATAACGTTTAGACCCAGCATTACTCACATCTTTCTGTTTTATGATTGAAAAAAGTGGTTCTTCTTTAGCATTTATCTGTAAGATTATTCCTTCCTCTCTAGAATGTTTATTCTTACAGACGCCTAAATCTTCTGAATAAATTGTTCCGTCTATGGAGCAAATTTTCTCATAAGCAATTAATAGTCGTGATAGGTCTTGTGCATTAATTATTAGATAATCACACCCGATGTTGTCAGCAGTCCGAATAAAATCTCTTCTTGCATCATCTTGAATTGTCCCAACAAACGCTAGAACTATTAATCTGATTCCTGAAATAGTTTGGAGTTTAGCAAATTGGTGAGTAATTCCTTTACTAGTAATCTTTTTCATACTTTTTCCTTTCAGAATAAAAGCGGTCAATCGTTTTTCTCCTTTAATATGGACATGATCAGTGAGAATGTCTGCGATTTCCATGGGGTCATGAGAGGTTTCAACTGGATCAAATAATATCTCACGAATAAAACGCTCTAAGTCATGTTCGTAAATATTTGTGATGGTTTCAATAACTTCTTTGTTGATACCAGAATTTGGAACATTTTTGATGGCTGAAAACTCATCAATATCAGATAATTCAATTAAATTGTTCATTTCTATTTCAAAACCTTTAACCCGTTTTTCAAGGTTATTAAAGAATTTTTTTTCATGATGTACCTTATTACGAGAATAAATCTCTAAATATGTATTTATTGAATCTAATAATCGTTTATCTTCAGTAAATAAGGAATACGGTTTTACTTCCATACTAATTAATAGTTTCTCAATTTCATTTAGAAAATTATAACAAAGATGGCTTCCTCCATATTCCCAAATAGCCTCAGGAGCATCAATATCCAAAACTAACAAGTTTTCAAAAGGTTGCCATTCATATCTATTTAATTTTTCAAAATATGAGTCTTTGAGTATTTCGTTAATTCTGAAACATAGTCGTAAATAATTCCTGTTCAATTCTCTATCAATTATTGCCATATACCCACTAAAGAAAGTTTCAAGTAGTTCGATCATTTTTTCATATAGTAATTTCAAAGAATAAAGAGCTCTCGCGAAGTTAACCGTTTCATTTACACGAAAGTTATCATACTCATTATCCATTGGATTTCCTCTTTCTTTTAGTGAGATTCAGGAGCGGTTGTATGCTCTAGTAGGCAACATCGTTTGATTATCTATCGTTTGACAGAGTTTTCCCGCGCACAACTAAGGGGCTCCCTTTTAACGCCATATGTTCACCTTCCATTTTGTACTTGAGTGGACTTTATATCCTGCTTTTTCTTGATCATAAGGATTTACTTTGGGTAAAATTCTGTGTGTAACTCCATCTGATTGGGGACTAGACCTGACTTAACTCTTTCTTATAATGATCTTGCGAAGAATGAATTCATATAAAACTCCGAAGTCCTTTTCGAGTTTGGCTACTTCTCGTCTTAATTCTGATCGTGTTGGCTTGGTATTTTGTATATTACGTTTTTTTACCACTAGAAACCAAATATAATAATTATAAGCCCTTGCATGTTCAAATCTCTCCTCAAGATCCTTTAATTGCAATTCATTAAGGAATTTCTTAAATACCCTTGTTGTTCTGGATATGTTAGATTTCCTGCAACGTTTGTCCAAAGAAAACTCAGAAATTGAGAGATATGCATTTTGAGGGAGTTTCCTCAAAATTTTAAGAAGCTCGGCCGGTGTAGTAGAGCTAAAAAATTTTTTTAAATCTGAAGTCGATTCAAAGTTAATTCCTGAGACCAACATATTTGGTTCTTGAAACTGATATAGATAATTGCACTTCTTTATCTCCTTTCCACTTATCCAAAATTTGGATCTGTCCTCACCAGGCCCCCAGCGTGTATGATCTTTTCCCCAATGCTCAGAACAAACCACAAGTCGCCCTAACCGATTCAACACTTGGAATTCGAAATATGTCCGATCTAGGAGGTCATTCTTCCCTGTCTCAAGTTCAATCTGAGCATTATCACTAGTAACTTGGATATAACCGATCCCTAGAATTGAAAGAACGCTTTCCAAGTGTCCCAAGTCGTTTCTGGAAGCTTCTGCAGCGATATAGACCTTTGGAAAAACAGTTTGGTATGCAATTGATTGATTTAATCCAAATCCGACCGCATCCCAATCGTTTCCCAACTTACATTCGACAGCTGTTGCTTCAAGATGCGTATCGTTCAGCCATTTAGCTGAGACAACATCAACTCTTTTGAAACTCTCTTGTATCCTCACTGGAAATTCTTTAATCGACAAATTGCCTGTTGAATGAAACATTGTTTCAATAAAAGGAATAAGTTGCTTTTCACACTTCATATCCTACCACTCAATTGTCATGACTTAAAGTTATGATCTTTTAAAACTTATTTATCATGTCCATCTTTTTCTTTAGAAATCCCGAAATAGGTCTCTATTTCTTCCTGCGAAATACCCCGTACTACGTCCTTCTTGGCTACTTCTGGTACTTAACAATCCTTGAACATCGTCAGCAGATTTCTAAGCAATTTATTTATCTTTGGGAGAACTTAGAAACTGAAATCTCTGTGTGTATGAGTGAAAAGTATGTTCGTTTACCCTCCACACTTCCTTCACCCAGTAGTATTAAAAAACAGTTGACTAACTGTAAGAAGGTTATGTACATATCTGTAGAATCCGCAATGATGTCATTAGGCAGGCTAGCTGAGCATTGGTTATTAATAAAGCTCGGGAAATTAAATAAACAACCATTTGATGGATTAATACGACAAGCAGTAAATGAGGATATTCTGAAAGAAAAAGATCAATATCGTCTATTTCGTTCGATCCAAAAAAGTTATAATGCAGGTAAACATCAATTAGGTTTCCAGATTAGTACTGATAGGGTTCAACACAT
>JAUUVJ010000377.1 GCA_030589605.1 Candidatus Hodarchaeota archaeon
AAAAAAAGAATAAGAGAATAAAAGAGAAAAAGCTGATAAAATCTTCTTTGATGAAGCCATTTGCCAAAAAAATTTGCTAGAAACATTTTCATCTAGAAAAATAACAAAAACAATACTGGTAAGTAAAGAAAATATGTTAAAAGGGATCCTGAAAATTTGAGTATTCAGGTGATTAATACGATGCAGAAGGATGATTCAGTCAAGGAAATTATTTATATTTTAGCCATCGCGGCTAGATTTGAGAGAGAAGGCCAGTATAACATCGCAAAGATATTACGGGCGAGTGTGGATGCTATCACACGTCGTGCCGCATTTAACCTTAATCTTACTATGGATAGATCTAAATTAATAGAGGAACTCGACCGAATAAAAGAAACTCTATCCAATCACGGTGTTAATCCAGATTTTGGTGCTGCCTTGAAACGAGGTAAGAATGCAATGATTGAAGGTAATCTACCTTTAATTGGTGAAATACCACACCCGCATATCTGTCGTAGATGTGGACAAAGCTATCTTCGTAAACCAACTACCAATTGTTTGACTTGTGGTTCTTGGCCATCCTCTTTTCAACAATTCTTACCTGTTTACTGGCTCAGCGAATTTGATCCCCTGACAGTCTTGGAGCATCTTCGAGAAACTCCAAAAGAAGTAAAAAAACTCCTAGCAGGTCTAGATGAGGATATTTTTACCAAATTACCTGTGAACGGTGGGTGGTCTATTAGACAAGTGGTAACTCACCTACGAGATGCTCAAGGAGTACTTAGTACTCGTTTAAAACTTATATTAGAACAGGATAATCCAATCTTGACTTCTCAAGCGGTTTTTGATTGGGCTACACGAGAGGATGGGAAACCTGCTTCCACAAACGATATTTTTGATATGTATTGGAGTGCAAGAAAGAAATCCCTTGACATTTTGGAAACAATTCCATTGAAAGATTGGTGGCGAACCGGGGAACATGAAGAGTTTGGTAAGTTAACATTAACACAGCAAGTTAGTTACTTTGCTGCTCATGAGATAACTCATCTTCGTCAACTCAATAATTTACAGCCGTCTTAATGTTCATTGCACAACCCAAAAAGCCTATTTAAATGAAAAATAAAGATTTTCTCGTATGAAATATTTGTTTGACGATGCTATTAATTTCAAGCTTCAAACTGAAATGAGTTTCTACTTCGTCAACCTTTGAAATATTAGTTTTCAGAATGATTTAAAATTTCCTTCATATTTTTCCTAGGTGTTTTATTGAATAAATGAATATCTTTCTCTGATGTGATTTAGACTGAAAATCTTAGCTATTGAGAAAGAAAAACCAAATATCACCTCTGATCAATTCAAAGTCCATGCTGAAACAGAAGCGATGAAAGTTTGGGAGTTATATCAAAATGAAAAGATAAGAGAAATATATTTCCGTCATGATATCAATTGTGCTGTTTTAGTATTAGAATGTAAAAATACAGAAGAAGCAGAACAAGTGCTAGATAATTTACCTTTTGTACAACATGGTTTGATAACTTTCGATATTATACCTTTAAAACCATATCCAGGATTTTCTAGACTCTTTAAATAAAAATGAAGGAGAGGATTCCCTTACATGAAGATTGAAATAATTTTTACTTTAGAATTATAGTTTAATCGTGAAAAAAAACAAAATGAAGTTGAAAATCAAAACCTTTTGACTGACTTTCATTTTATTAACCTTTTTTTGGTTGTATTGAACATGGAAAATTTGAGAAAATATGGAAAAGCACCATTTAGTATAGTTGTTGTTCATGGTGGCCCTGGCGCAGCTGGGGAAATGGCTCCTGTAGCACAGGAACTAAAAGCATCTGGAGGAATTTTGGAACCTTTACAAACTGCTAATTCGATCGAAGGTCAGATAGAAGAATTGAAATATCAATTGGAAAAGAATGGAGACCTTCCTGTTGTCTTAATCGGCTTTTCATGGGGTGCTTGGTTAAGTATTTTATTCACCGTTAAGTATCAATCTTTTGTTAAAAAGTTAATACTCGTAGGAAGTGGCCCATTTGAAGAAAAATATGCTGGAATAATTGAAGAGACTAGATTAAGTAGATTAACAGATTTAGAAAAGAAAAAATATCACGATGTTATTAAAAGTTTAATCAAAGGCTCAACTGATGTTAAAACGCTATTAAATCAACTAGAATCGGTATTATCAATAACAGATTGTTTTAATCGAATAGAATATAACCTTGATATTGGTGAAACCTTTGAATTTAGATCTGATATCTTTCAAAGTGTGTCGGCCGAAGCAGCAGATTTAAGAAGAAATGGAATACTTCTGGAACAAATAACTCTTATTCAATGTCCTTTGGTTGCTATTCATGGAGATTTTGACCCTCATCCTTCTGAAGGCGTTAGAGAACCCTTATCAAAACATCGGAAAACTTCTAAGTTTATCCTTCTTGAAAAGTGTGGACACAGGCCTTGGATTGAAAAACAGGCAAAAAGTGAATTCTATAAAGTTCTTAAGTATGAAATAATGTGTTAGTAACCTATTAGATAATAAGAATGAATTCCTAGAGATAGGATTAACTGTTTTTATTTAAAGGTCAATATTACATTTAATTCTTGAGATTAAATTGCATAATTACAGCTGCTAGTTCTTCGCTTAATTTAGTCAATTCTTGAGCAGATCTTGTTAATTGATGCATCGCAGCTGTTTGTTCTTCAGTTGCAGCAGCAACTTCTTCACTAGAGGCGCTAAATTCTTCTGACTGTGCCGAAAACCCTTGCAAGGTATCCTCTAATCCCTTTATGCTATTACCAAGATTTGCAACGATCGCGTCCGTTACTCTATTTATATCTGCGGAATTATTTTTAGTTTCCTCTGCAAGTCTTCTCACATTATCAGCTACTACCGCAAAGCCTCTACCATATTCACCAGCTCGAGCTGACTCAATAGCTGCATTTAAAGACAGAATATTTGTTTGGCCTGCAATATCATCTATAACTTTAAGGGTTGTTTCAATATCTTGAAGAGATTGATCAACAGTTTCCGACATTTTCTTGATATCAACTATTCCTCGACTAGCATATTCAGATTGACTTGAGGCTCCTCGGCTGACTTGTTGAATGGTAGCAGCAATTTCTTCTGTTAAGGCGTTTACCTCCTCTGATGTTGCTGCTAATTCCTCTGATGATGATTTTACTTTTTCCACAGTTTTTTGAGTAATTGCAACTATCTGAGAAATATTCTGAATCATAGCAGTAAAATTCTCTCCATAATTTGCAAATTCAGACCCATAGTCGTTTATGTAACTGATAGAAGATTGTGAGCTTAGATCTCCCTTTGATACTCTCTGAACTTCGCTCATTAGAATTCGTAATGGTTGTTGTATTGAGTTGGCTACATAAAACACAATAAGAGCTATAAAAATACCCGAGGGAACAGATTGAATAAGAAATTCTCCAACACTAGATTCGACAGCTAAATCTCCTAAAAGACTATTTACGCGAGTCATTACAATAGCTACGGCAACCAATAAAACTAAGGACAGAGATATTTTGAAATAAAGACTATTTTTGTAAATTAAACGTACAAGAATCATTATTACTACTGCAATAATCACACTGCCGTAATTGTTTAATCCAACTATATCTTTTATTTCCCCAGGCATTATATATGTCACAATAGCAATATTGATAAGACAAACTATTATTGTTGGAATAAGTAGTATTGGAAGGATCTTCAAGATATTAGGTTCATTAAATATCTTTCCAATATACTGTTTGACCATAGATCTTTTTTCCTTTTCTGTCATTACATTACACCTATTAGTTAATGATAAATTGGTACTTAGATAAAATGATTGAATTTATATCGCTTGCTAAATTATATATAAATATAATCTCATTTTAAATAATTATAAAACTAATTTAGTATTTTTTTCTTTGAATTTGACGGTTTTTGATATTTATATAATTTTTCACCATGTTTTTTTTTAAATGCTATAGAATTCATGGATTTAAGGAAATGGATGCATATGAAGAGTAAAAAAGGAATAATTTTTGATATTAAGAAATATGCTCTTCATGATGGCCCAGGAATTCGTACTACTGTTTTTCTCAAAGGTTGTCCTTTAAGGTGTTGGTGGTGCCACAATCCAGAAGGAATAAATCCCGTTCCAGAACCAATTCGAAAGATAAATAGAAGTTCAATTTCTTCAAAAACCGAGAATGATCTTGTTGGAAGAGAAGTTACTGTTAATGAAGTTATTGCTGAAATTACTAAAGACTGGATCTTTTATGAACAATCTAATGGAGGAATCACGTTTTCAGGAGGCGAACCGTTAATGCAACCTGAATTTCTTCTTTCTTTACTTGAAAAATGTCATCATATAATGGATACCTCAACTATACTCGATACAAGTGGATATGCTCAATGGAAAGTAGTAGAATCAATAAAAGATCATGTAGATCTCTTTTTATATGATATTAAATTCATTGATAATATAA
>JAUUVJ010000059.1 GCA_030589605.1 Candidatus Hodarchaeota archaeon
CCGTTCTTTCGAAGGAGCATCAATTCGATGTACATGGGGTAATAATCCCCTCATGATGGAATTATGTTCATCAGAAGGGCGTTTTCTTTCATCTAATCTTAGGACAAAGCAACAAATAGTCGAAGTAAAGATTGGGTGACTTACCTACAGCGTGATTAAAATCTAGGTTGCCATTAGAAGGAAATTCGCATTCTCATCCCTCTATCAATAGCAAATTATCTACTGGAAATTACCTAATTTCTAATAAAGTAAATACTATAGAAATGGTCGTCGATTAGGTTAATTAATAAACAATAAAAGATTTCTTAATCACTATAATTATTTAAGATTGATTCAGAGATGGAACCTTTTGGTGAAGTAGTACATGTCTCCAGAAAAAGAACAAGAAATTGATCCAGCAATTCGAAAAATAATGGAAATTCCAGATGATCAAGAATTGCCCGATGATGCACTATGCGATGTTATGCTTAGAGCACTCGAGAGTCATCAATTACTAATTCGATCATCAGCTGTACACCAATTAGTAAGTTTGGGGAAAAAAAACGCCACTATGGCGATTCCCAAGATATTAGCAGCCTTAGATCCAGCGATTGATTATTGGGCTGTGCGTTTTGGTGCTATAGAAGCATTAGGGGAGATAGCAGATAAAACAACCATAACTCCTTTAATAAATTTTCTGAAAACAGATCAAGACCCAGATTTTCGTGCAATGGTCGCAAAACAATTGGGTGAGATGGGTGAAGTTGCAAAAGGGGCAAGTTCAGCATTAAAAGATGCTTTATCTAACAAAGAAAGTACTGAAACACGAGAAAACGCAGCCCATTCTTTAGGTCAACTCAAAATTATGACTGCTATAGAACCTTTAATAAAAGCACTCAATGAAGAACGAGATGAATATGCACGAAGACAAATGTCTTGGAGTCTTGGAGAATTGAGGAATAACCAAGCTCTTCCAATATTAATTAAAAGTCTTAAGGACACAGATAAGGAAACTAGAGGAAATGCTGCAGAAGCATTAGGAAAAGTTAAGGATCAGAGTTCGATCCTACCACTGTTAAAAGTTTCAAAGGATAGCGATGTAGGTGTTCAAGCTAAAGCTATTTGGGCTTTGAAAGAATTCCCTGTAGATACAGTGATCTCCGAAATTGAAAGTAAATCTGAAGATGACGATTTAATAGCTATTCAATTTTATGATGAATATCTATTCAATGTAGATAGTGACACTATTTCGAAAAGAGTAAAAGAATTGAAAGATCCTATCATTTCAAAGTATAAAGATGAAATGAACACAATTATGGAAAAATTAACGGTTTGTAAGGTCTTTGTTGAAGAAAAATTTTCAAAATTAACTTCAATGAAAGTTGGAGAATTGATAAATCTGTGTGAAAAAGAAATTCCTAAAATAGAATCTCAAATAGGGAATATTTCTCTTTATAAATATAGAAAGTATAAGTGGATCGAAAATGATCTATTTTTTGATATTGAACAAGTAACGAATCTATACAAAGAATCTGGTGTTATGATTTCTGAACTCAGAGACAATGGTCAAGCATTACAAAAGAAAAAGATGAAGAAAAAACACATGAAATCAGAAGATACATCAGACAATGAATAGAGGAAAATATGATCCATTTAGTCCATACGAATTATTTTAACCCGTTTTCCAATCCATGATGGAGGTAGGTATACTCGTCCACTATTTCCGCTTTTTTTTACTTCTTTCTCAAGCATTTCTTCGCCAAAAACTTCAAATTTTGATTTTGAATATTGTTCACTCATAAAATAGTTCTCCTAATGGCTTTATCAAGTACTTAGTTCCAATGTTAAATAATCTGAAGGCTTAAATCCCACAGAACTGAAAAATTCAACTAGATCACCCCAATCCCAAGCTGTAACAGTACGAATTACATTCACTCCTTTTTCTGTGAAGAATGAAATAACCTGTTTTACAAGAGCTGTTCCTATTCCTTCATCTTGGAAATCAGGATCTATTCCAAGTAAGATTATCCATGCACTTAGATCATCAGATCCATAAATGTATACTTTTGTCTCAGCTATTACATAACCAAGTAATTGGCCTTCAGCCGTGAGGGCACCAAAACTTTCTTCACCATGTTTGGCGAGTTGACTACACAATTGTTGCCGAAAACGTGGAGAACGTTTCCTTCTCACGATTCTTTCATCAATTTCTATTATAGCATCAACATCATCAACATTTAGGGGTCTAAACTGCAAATTAGTTATTAATCCTTTAACTGAATTCATTCTCGCCATCTTGTCCAATAATAGTTCAATAAACCACAAATACAGATATATCAAAAAAAATTTGTTACAAAATTAGAACTTATGCAAGTTACCTGATTTTGTTGTCGTTTTTTACTTTTCCTAGTTTCATTTCAACTACTTTGAGGTGAAAAAATAAAGGTTTTTAAATTGATATTCAACTTTATTCTCACGAGGTCATCAACTAGCTCGTTACCGCAGCTAGTCTCCATCGTGTTGGATGTAACCTAACATCCTCTATCCTGTCAGCTTCGATAGCGTTCAGGAATGCTTTTTCCAGTATATTATAGGCACCATTCACATCGGTATTAATAATAGTGCCTTCTTTGGACTTAAATAAGCCTCTACTAATCCTTTTTCCAGCATATTTGTCATGGTGTTCTATTAGTTCATTATCCAAAAAAGAACCGTTTGGTAATCTCGTTTTTAGTTCAAAACTTGCTTTCTTCGGAAAGAATAAGACACTGACTTTTAGTTTCACCTGTTGGTTAGTAAAAACTAGTAAAAACTCTCCTTTCTTCGGTTTGTATCCGGGAGGTTTCGGTCTCCCGTTAAATATTGATTTAGAAGAAGATAAAATAAATACTTCATTTATGACCTATCTAATTGAAATCTTTTTTTCTAGTGTAAGATCTTTTAACAGCCCATAATAGAATTAAAATGATTGGGCTGCTTAATATAATTGGGTTTTGAAAGTTAACTGATGGTAGATTCGAGATAAACTCTGTTTCGTTAATTAATCCAGATAAAGCAGATTCCAAAGTCAATCCTACTACTGCAATTGTTTCTGTATCAATAAAAGTCATATTGTCAGAAGTTGTATGCCATTGTTTGAATCTTATTCCAAATTCATCAATTATATCAATCGTGGGAAGACCTTTTTCTAATAAAGGAACATGATCATCATGTATTGGACCAAAAAAGGAAGTACTAAAATAATTCTGGAAATTTAAGGAATGAGCTTCATCCCAAATCCAAGAAACCAATTCTTTTGCGTTGTTCCAAGAGTTTCTTTCACGTTTAAAGACCGCGTCCTCTGCTCCAACCATATCTAGTAATATTCCAAAAGATAAGTTTTCATTGAGAAAATCTGGTGAATTAGCATAATACCGAGAACCGACAAGCCAATTCCAATCATATATTTCTCCCTGATCTTCAGCATCAAAAAAAACGAGTTGAAAATTGGTTGAATTATAATAATCTAGCAATATTTTTCCTAGTTCTAAAGCTACTGCGACTCCTGATGCACCATCATTTGCCCCTGGTACGGGGTCTTTCTTTTTTTGAGGATCTGGATCTTTATTGGCCCATAATCTTGTGTCATAATGAGCTAACAGAAGAAAAGCCTGTTCAGAATGATTTCGTTCTTTAGGTTCGCATATAATGTTTACACAGGTGATATTTTCAGTATTCCATATTTCTGTAAAATTCTGAAAATCTATTTTCCATTTAGTTTGATTTAATTGCGAGGTTATCAAATGTCTTGCATTTTCAATCCCTTCTGAACCAGGATAACGTGGGCCAAGATCAACTTGTTTCCTAATTAGATCATATACATAAGTATCATTAAACTTGAAATTACTAAAGGTGTTTTCTTTCTCAGATATATTAGATTCGACTTGCTTAAAGGGCAAAGATGAGAAAAGGAATAAAGTGCTCCAGATCACTACTAGTATGATAATTGTCTTATTTGTTGTTTTTATTCCCATTTTCATTGTTTTTTAACGCTTCCCACTGAGATACGATGTCGCGAGCATCAGTTGCATATTTGATCGCCTTCTCTGATAGTTCAGTATCCAGGTCATCAGATGAATCCATTTTTTTAATATTTTCCATATTTTCGTCTACTGCATTAGCGTAATTTGTGAGATTTTCTTTTTCAGCAGCTTCTCGTGCAATTTTGAGTGTATCTAACGCTTCTTGAAATTTTTTGTCTCTGGCAGAGATTAATCCCTTAGCAATTAATCCTGATATCATTGCTTCTATTTTTTCAGACGCAATAGATCGTTTTAAAATCTCATCGATATTTTTCTCAAAATTTAAATCATCTATTTTAAGGTTTATATGTTTATTACCATCTTCAGTCATGTCCACAGAATCCAAAATGTTTGCAGTTTGAATAGCTTCACGGATGAATGCAATTGATTGACTAATAGCTTGAGTTAACTCGTGAGAAGATTGAATTAAAGTACCAATTTCCTTAACAATTTTTTGGCTTCCTATACCCAATTTTTCAATAAAGGATCCTACAGTAGAAGCTAAATCAATTTCATTAGCGATTTGCTTTCTATATTCAAGAAATTGTTGTAATAAATAATCAGCTGAAACATCAATAGGTTCAAAATATACCTCAACAGTTACTTGTTTCTTAGAAAATTTGATCATAATCAACTCTTTCTTTCTGAACCATTCTTTAGATGTAACAATTGAAGCATTCTTATAATCTTTCATATTGTATTGTCTATTATCGTTTTGGTTTTCGTCTTCAGGTAAGAATATGAGATTTTTATCTTTTAAATGAAAAATTAATCTTCCTTTTGAATTTCTAATGTCCGTAGGGGGATTTTCTTGCTTAAGGTTAACTCGAAATTCTATAATGGTATCATTCTTTGCCAAAAACCTATCTCCAATTATTATACTCATTTAGTAATTGAATTTAATAATTTCTATTCTGTTTTCTTAATTTAGTTAGGAAGGTTATTAAAATTGATAAAAAAGTATTCAAAGCTAATTCTCTTATCACATTCTTTTACACTTCTTTTTTCTTCTCTACGTATTTCTCTATTCTTATCATGACCTTCTACTCTCTTCTTGCCCTTTGAATTATTTAGTTCCTTTATTTAATTATCTTTTTTACTATTCTTGGTCTTTTTTTGTTCATACAAAAATAATTAAAAGTAGTCATGTCCGTGAATTGTTATAGTATTGAAACAATTTTAAGCTCTTTCAGAGAAGATTTGTCTTGGTAGCCCAAAAAACAGAAAAATATCCACCTTTCGATGAAATATCTTGTGGTGGGGTACCAGTTTATCTAAATAAGTTCAATAAATTACCACTCTTTCTATTAGTTCTCCATAATGGTCCTTTTAAATATTGGGCTTTTCCGAAAGGTCGTCAAGATGAAGGAGAATCATATGAACAAACTGCCATTCGTGAAATTCAAGAGGAAACAGGTTCATCTGATTTTAAGCTAATAAAGAGGCTTATTAGTGATTCAATTTATTTCCCAAAACGTGGGTCCAAAACAATTATAAAAAAGGTAATTTTTTTCCTTGTACGTTTTAATTCTAAAGATATTAAGCTTTCTGGTGAACATGTTAGTTATAAATGGGTTACATTCGAACATGCTCTTTCTATGCTAACTTTCGAGGATTACAAGCGAGTATTAAAAGAATCGAATGATTATATACTTTCAGAAGGAAGAAACAGGAATAATCTATCATAACTACTATAGAAATAACCTAATATGAAAATGCAATCAAAGTTTAAATTCTATATAAAAAAATAAAAAAAAAAGTGGGGACGATTTAGAATCGTCTTGATACAAACTGAGCGGATTCTTGTTTCTCTTTTTGCTTTTCAATAACAACTGTTTTAGCCCATTTTTGGGTAATTCGTTGCTCCAAGCTTGGAACCTGAGTTTCATCATGAGTAATCCAGCCTAAGAGTACATCAATGGGAAGGAAAAGGGATTTACCAACAGCTGAGAGCGCAATTTCACCAATAGTTGGACGTTCTCCAGTTCGTTCAGAAACAGTTTCCAAATTCACTATCATTTTGCCAATGGTTTGACCATAATAATATTCCATAAAAACAAAGTAACAGAATAAGATCATTGAAGATGGTCCTAAACTAAAGAACCATTGGGAGGGACTGAAAATACCAAAAGACCAAAAATCCCAATTACTTAATGATAGGAATATTATTGAACTAAGTGTGCTTGTAACCATTCCAATAATAACTACATCGATTAACCATGCCCAAAATCTTGGCCATCCTTCTGCAACTACGAGTTTATTTGCTGATGATGCAATGAAACTTTTTTCTAGATCTTTAGTTTGAATTCTAGCAGTTTTACGATCTTCAGAAAGAAGGATTTCCCCACATTGGGAGCAGAAGGCACTATCAGGTTCATTAGTTGAACCACAATTAGAACATTGAAGATTATACTTTGCAGGAGGTTTTTCTACAACTTCAATTCTCTTAGCTGTAACTCCTTGGTAGTATCGAATACGTTCTTTCCTCGGTTTTTTTGAGCGTATTCCACTCCATACGATAATTATTCCTAATAAAGTAAATAACCCACCAAATACAACAAGAATCCATCCAATAGCGTTTATTATCGGAACTTTAGCACCAATACTGAAATAAATCTCAATATTGCTATCTGGATTACTACTAAAAGTTCCATAATTCGAATTCATAATAACAAGTGATAGAACACCCTGTTCTAGGTCATTAGCAGTCGGTGCCCATAAGAAAGTACTACCATTATTACCTCCAACAATCCAGTTTATTGATGAATTTGTTGGATCTGGTACTTCCCATGTTGTTGAATTATGTATAAGAATTTGTTCTATTGTAGGTTCAACTGCATAATCGTCAAATTCCCAAAAACCAAAATATCGAAATTCAGTAATCTGTAAGTACGACACACTATCCAGGAATGAATCTGCATTATCTCCTGTAGTTAACCCGAGAAATGCATCAGTCTGACCTGGTCCAGTTATTTTCATTTTTAGAGTTACAAACTTGGAAGGATCAATCTGAATTCCACCAAAATCTACATCTAAAGGAATATCGAAACGTACTGCAGCAGTTCCATTTTGACTAATATGAAAGCTTTGGGTCATAAAATACCCTTCACTATCTGTAAAAATGGGCGTAATAAGTAGTACTGCTGAGCCACCGATAAAAATGGGGAATCCTATTAAGACAATAAATAGTCCAGCAACAATTTTTATTGCACTAGCCATAGTTTAAACCAACTATTTTAATATTGAGACAGTTAAAGTAAACATTAGCTATTCAATATATAAATAGAGCTTGCGGCATTATATCTGAATAGACACGCTTGAAAATTCCTGAAATAGTATTTTCAAAGCTTTTTTTGAATTTTCTTTTTTCTCTCTCGGTTTTGGTACTTTTTCAAAGTTTTCATTAAAGCTAATTCTAAATCTATACCATATTTATTGGCTAAACAAATAAGAGCAAAAAAAACGTCTCCTATTTCCTCTTCAATTGAAAATTTATAGGATTCATTTCGATTAGAAGTAATCCCTGTCCTAATTCCTGTATTAATCTGTAGAGCACGAGATAATTCGCCTAATTCTTCTGTTAATGCAGCAAGAAGCCAAGGAATATCCCAATAACCACCTTGAATTTGTATAAATTGATCTACTTGTGTAGCTATACTATTAAGGTCCATTAAATATCACTTCGAGAGGATTATCTACAATTATACCGTTGAATTAGAATTTCAATAAAAAATGTTAGTTTCGAAAAATTTAAACTGCAAGTCCAATAACTTCTAGTATATCAAAGGAAAACATAAAACTATTGAGGAATGAGCACATTATTAAAAAATAATTGAGGAATAGCAATGAGTTATGTAGAAAAAGCTTTTTGGGACTATTTGAAATCAACACTTTTTGGTGGAGTAAGAATTCTTTTTTCAAGAAGGTTTGTTCTTTTTTCAGTATTACTATTCATCATATCTATAATAACAACAATGACTGTAGTATTTCAAGATCAAACTGCTATTAAACCTGAGTTGATTGATCTTGTTTTTACCATTCAAATTGGAATAGCCATTGGATTGATCATCTGTGGGTTGATGTCAAAGAAACTTAATGTACTCTTTCGAATTATCCTTCTCTCAATAATAGTAATTGTTATTCTAGGGATTTACTACATTTCTCAAACAACAACTTCACTAGCTCTAATTATAGATATTTTAGTTCAATATTTTCCGCTTCTTGCTTTTTTTAGCTGGTCATTTCTAATACCACTCGCTTCATTTGCATTTTCAAAGGGAATGTTTTCCAGCAAAATCACAGGAAGCGTTCTATTCTTAGGAAAACCGAAAACAGAGAGAAAAGCAATTTTTGCGGGAGTAATGGCTCTGATTGCATTTGTTTCTCTCTTATGGAATTTGATAATGGCTTATACTGGATTTGTAGAAGGCCGACTAAGCTATTTATTCTTAGGAGTTGTTGGAGCAATTGTTGCATTTTCTATCATTTTAGTAGTTCAAGGCTGGTTATATTCTGATGATGTATTTAATACTATTCTTGGATTATTCTTCATTATAACCTTGCCAAATCAATTTATGATTTTTTTTACTTCTATAAGTGGCACTGAAAACATAATAACTAGTTTTAATTATATTTTTGTAGTATTTTCTCTCCTTTATAGTGCCCAAAGTATTTCTCGTCGAGTTAAAATGGAAGGAATCGTCATTGATGATGAAAAACCTACCAAAAAAGCAATTAAAGAGGACCCATTTCGGATAGGTAGATTTATTGGTTTTGTGGGTGGAGAAGGAGTGGTTTTGATCAATTTAGGATTAGCATTAGGATTTCATATGATTCAAATACAGGTGATCAGTGGAGAAGATTCAGCTTTTAGCACATTATTTGGTGCCTTAGATTTTTCTGAGGCATATCATGATGTCACAATGATATTCATGGTTATTATACTTGTTCTAGTAATGATAACATATTCAATACAAAGAGGAAAAGGGTACTGGGAACCTAATATCTATCGTTTTGATTTTCTTCCTCCATATGATGATCTTGTCGATTATTTAGAAAAAATAAAAGGTGGGGAAATTTCTAAGACGGATCTTGCGATAACTGTTGGTAAGAAAGCTGTAACTGCGGGTGGAGTTGGGGTATTCTCTGCAGCAAAGGTATTTCGTGATAAAATATTCGGAGAAAAAAAGAAAGATGAGTAATATTCCTCTTTCATATTTGTACTCGCAAGGAAACTCCCGACCACTATACCTCAAGGAATTGGAAAAAAGCTTTAATAGCCACTTTTTCTTCTAAACAGTATTTCTAAAGGACATGGTAGTTCACTTATTTTCGTTAAGAAATTTATTTTTTATTCGTTCTTCTACCGCTTGACATGATATTGTGTTTATGAATGGATTCTTGTGAGATTGTTTTTGCACGAATCTCTAAGCTTCTATCTTTGAATTGATTAGAGGCATGTTCCAATAAATTACGTGTGACATCTTCCACAAATAATGGATTTTCCCACATTCGATTTATTATCCATTGTTCATCTTCCACTTTTAGAAGAGAAAAAGTTGGAGAAGAGAAACTTCTATCTAAAACTTTCGAAATATCCTCCATATCGGGAATATCATCGGTTTTTCCTGTTAAACTAAGTTCTGCATAGGCACGTTGGATATGTGTACGTCCAGTCGAATTTTGTGATAATGCATGAGGACAAACGGTATTTCCATATGTACCTAATGTTAATTCGTGTGTAATCTCTCCTTGATTCCACCACGTAGTTAAAAGCGCTTTATAGTTTTCAATAGATGTTCGTTTTGATACAGGAGTAATTCTTGTTGTGAAAAAAGTGAAATTTAAAGTTATAGAGGCTTTTTCAAATTCATGAAGCTCGTTTAATTTCTTTAATACATGGATAGACATTTCCTCTAAAGAATAATGCGTGTGAATTTCGCTTGAAAGAATTTCTGAAATAGATTCAACAAATCGGGACATATGAACTCCTTTTTTAGATGAAGGTAAGTTAATAACAACACTAACATTAGTATTGTAACAATATACTTTTGTTCCTCGAGTAATAGAAACTTGTATTTTAAAGTCATTCAATCCCAGTTCATCAAGAGATAGTGGAACTGAAGGAGCTTGATCTTGAGTTTCCTTTTTCATTGATTTCATTCCTTTTTTCTATATAACGACTTTTTGGATATCGCATGTCTGTATTATCAATGATTGAACGATAGGGGGTACTTTCTTTGTCATTTTTTTATGTTCTGAAAAGGTCTTATTCAGTTTCTTGAATACTTTCATTGAATGAATAAAATAAAAAAGGCCTAAAAAGCCTCAAAATTCTATTTACATATATTAAAAAAAGTTAGATAGTGTTTTTAATGTGAAATAATAATTATTTATAAATTAAATAATTTTGTTTTGATTCTATTGCCACAATTGTAATATTTAAGAGGATTATTTACCTCAACGTAAGATGTATCATCCAAACTTACAATAATATTGATTTGATTTTGGGAAATGAAGTTAAAGATCATTCTCTTTGAAAAATATGTGAATTTTGACAAATACAAAGTATTTCAAGTATATTGTCAATATTAGTAGTATGATTCACTTTTTATCCAAAATATCAGCTAGTGATAATAGTGAAAACTCCGATATACTAAAGTTAAAATGAAGGTTTTATTATCTAGGTATGAAAAATAGTCAGATTGGCTTAAAAAATCAGGATATGTTGGTTTTAGCATAATTTCAATAATCAGATTTAAATATAAGATTAGATCAACGGATAATAACTGAAAAGTGAATTTAATGGTAGCACCTAAAGTAATAAGTATCTATTCTAGGACACCAAATTGTGGAAAGAAGACTATAGCATTAAACTTCTTTCTAGCTTATACTCGTTCTAATCCAGGACAGCGTGTTCTCATTGTTGACTTTTCAACAACAGAAAAGCTCAGATACAGTTTATTACGTTACGGAAAACCACATTTTACTAGTATGGATTTTTTAGGTGAAATATCAGAAGATATTCTTGTAAATGAAGCATTAACAATTTTCAATGACGAAAATGAAGGTTCTTTCCTTCGTGTTCTTCCTTCAGCAGGATGTTCAATCAACCGTCCAAATCTTAAAGACCAAGTAAAATATCGTATTAAATCATTATTTTTCAAAGATACTATTGATCTTCTTATTTTTATTCTTCCTGTTGGTTTAGAAGAGAATTCAATTGCAATGACCGCTATCCTACAAAGTGAAATGGTATGGATTATTTCACTAGAAAAATATCCTACTCTTAATTTGACAAAATCGACAATACAAAACTTTTTAACCTTTCTTACAGCCCCAACATTTCTGATCATGAATATGATTCAACCCCCTATGGATTTAGGGAAATATCAAGAAATGATCAAAAATTTTGAAAAAAAACTGGGTCATCCTATATTTTATTGTTTATCATGGCTTCCTGAGATAAATAATTTTTCTGATAATGGAATTCTTGGTTTAGAGGTACCAAATTCTAAAATTAATGAGTTATTTATAGACCTGAGTAATAACTTCAAGGAAGTTTTAGAAACAGAGAGTTTTAGAAGAGAAATTAATGAAGCTGAGGCTCCCCCTCCAATCGCAGTATTTATTACTGAACGAGACTCAGGTTCTACAATGTATTATTACTTCTTTGGAAAATCTGAAGATGAGATGAAAAATCCAGTCTTAATCACGGCTGCATTAACAAGTATAGCACACATGGTATCTGAAACAGCAGGTAGGAGAGGAGATTTACGTTATATTGACAATGGAAATATGAAAATCGTACAAAGAAAAGGCAAACATGTAATTGGAATACTCTATACTCCTGTAATGAGTAAAACACTTACTGATCTTCTTTTTCAAGTCATTCAACGTTTTGAAAAGGAATTTGATAAAGAAATTAAAGAATTTACTCAAACAGGAAGAATAAGTAGATTCGGAAAAGCTAAAAATATTATTGAAGAAGTTTTTGAAAAATATATTTTTCATATAGAAACAGTGAAGGAAAAGCTTCGTCAAAAAATACTCGATTACATTAGTTCAACAGATCTAGCAAGCAATGATCCGGAAGAAGTCTTTCAAAACTTTGTTCAAGAAAATTTAAATGATGCTAAAATAAAAGATCTTTTGTTGTATGAGTTTACTACTCCTCACAATCAAAGACATGACTTTTTATTAAAATTAGGAATAAACCCACGAAGTAAATATAAAATTTTGGAAGAAGAAACAGATCGTAAGTTATGTAAATGTACTGAACCTCCAAAATATATCCAGATCCAAGCTTTTGATACTTTAGGAATATTATCACTCCCTGATTCATTACGTCCGACAGTAAGAGCTTTATTTACTTCAAATATTTTATCACCAGAAACTGCATCTAAAATAACTAAACGAGACCAGGATTTGGAGCATCAAAGCCTTGAGGAGCTAAGAAAATTAGGTTATGTGAAACGACTGTCCTCTTAATGATTCTCAAATGCTTTTACAGGTGTTAATATGCTTTTTAGCAATTTCAGTTCTAAGAGACTTACGGGATCACAGTCATATAAATTATCTGTGAAGAAAAGTATCAATAATTATTTATGATAAATGCATGGGAGAAAAGACAAATAACGATACTCTAAGAATAATAAAAAATAATAAAAAATGATGATAAATGATGATTTATATTCATCCTTTCAATAAGAAATAAGGAGATCTTAATTTGGAACGTCAACATGAAAGTTATGCTTTAGTTAAGGTAGAAGAATTAATAAAAATGCGTCGAATGGCCGATATGAAAAAAGATAAAGGATTCTCAATAGAAAAAGGTCTGGTTCAAAGAACCCTTTCAACAATTCG
>JAUUVJ010000301.1 GCA_030589605.1 Candidatus Hodarchaeota archaeon
TAGAAGAAATAGATTTTTGGATTGACACATTATATGAAGCTGCTCTACATGGGCTTGCAAAAAGTAACATAGCTTTATTACCAATGGGACTTAACCCGATGGAAAAGAGAGTTCGTTCAGGTCTTACCTGTGGGGAACACCATCATATTGGAATCCCTTCTTTCATTAGAGCTCCAGTATATAATCTTTTGCGAAATTACATCCCCCATCTCATTGCTTTCTCATCAACATCCCCATTTTTAGATCAAACACCTAGTGGAAAAGTTATTTTCAAAGAAAAAGAAGGAAAAAAACATATTATTGGACGTTGTGTCCATTCATACCGTTTATTGAAGAATACTGGTCAAATGGGACCTAATATACCTGATTATCTTCCTCCTATTGATGATTCAATGGATAGTGAGGATTTTGCTAAACTTGTAAAGAAAACTCCTCCTGATCATCGAATGGTTGATATGTTTCCATATACTGATTATTCAACAATAGAATTAAGATTTTTTGATTCACAACCATGGTTTGAAAATCGATTAGCTATGATACTTCTTATTCAGGCAATTGCTCAAAAAGCAAAGAATTTAGCTGGAGAGAAAAAAAAGGTTGTTTGTGTATCTTCTCATAGTCTTTATGAGAATAGGAGAAAATCCATTCAATTTGGCTTTCTAGCTCAATTTACTCCTGATAATGAATTAGAGCCTGGTTTTGCTCGCTTTTACAATTATGATAGTTTAACCGGTAAAAAAGCTTCTAAATTAATACATTCGATGAATTCTTTGATATACTTCATACAAGAAGAACTAGAAACGCTTGGAACAGGTTATTTGGATTATATTTTCATTCCACTTCTTGGAAATAGTCAATTTAACCCTCCATTATCTGTTACTGAATTTTTATTATCCTTATTTGATCCTTCAAAAGATTTTGTTAAAAATTTATCCAATTTATACTATAGTAAAAAATTGAAATATCCACTAACTCTTGATGATAAAACAAAGTTAAATTTTGTGGATGTTGAAACTATCTCGGTAGTGAAAAGTGAAACGAAACTTCAGCAAACACTCAAAAATGATTTGAATAAACGTCAATTATCAGCTAAACCAAAGAGAAAACCAAAGAAAAGAAAACCTATAGAAAAAGTCATCAAAGATAAAAAAACCGTAATTCCTAAAAAGCTTATACCAGTGAAAGCTAAAAAGCCTGTAGAAAAAATTGTCAAAGAAAAGAAAGCTATACCTACCAAAAAACCACCAGTTACAGTAAAAACAAAAAAACCTACTACTAAAAGAGTAACAAAAAAGAAAGCTGTGCCTACCAAAAAACCGCCAGTTAAAAAAGAAAAAGCGATAGAAAAAATTAAACCATTAGATGATAAAAAACCTGAACCTACCGTTATTTCAGCCTTCGAGGAAACAGAAGATTTAGAAGTATACGCTCCTACTATCGATGTTGAACCAAAGTATCGGAAAATTGAATCAAAGATTCAAGCTATCATGAAAATAAGACGAAAAGAGATCGAGTCTAAACGTCAAATATTCTTTCGAGAACATCTTGCTGAGGAAAGAAAACCATTTAGGTACACAAAAAAAGTTACAGCTATATTTCCATCAATTGTTTCTGGTAAAGAAGTATTTGGTTATATTGAAATAAGTTTTACTGATATTAATAAAACGATGTATAAATTTAGAAATAATCCAATTACTTTCATCTTTAAAGCTAAAGCTTCTGGAATAAATGTTACTAAAATTAACACGTCGATAGATATAGCAATACTTGAGAAAAAGGGAGTCAATAAAATTCCCTTTTCAATCAATCTAGGCGAGTTATATGGTCAAATAACTGTAGAAATTGAAGCAATTACCGCTACTAATGAATCTCTTCTCCCTGATAAATTTTCTTTCAAACTCGTGAGAAAAGATGAAATTCCTATTGAAACCAAAGAATTTTACATAACCAGTAACTATGGACCAGTAGAGTGCGTATTCAAAGCAATGAATGACTATACCAAAACAGAAAGGGGAGAATTAAATTTATTTCTTGTTTCTCAATCTTTAACAGCACCAGTATCAATTTACAAAACTAAATATAGCGTAAAATCAAACGAATATATAGAATTGGCACGAAGTATTGACCTTGACGTTAATTATCAACATAGCCCTTTTTATATTGTAGCTCAGGTTACTACTGGACGATTTTCTAAAAATAGATCATTTAAAACAATCCGTGTTCCTCAACTTAGCGAAATATTAATCGACTGGAATTTCATTGTTGATCCTTCTAAAAGAACCAACCTATGGGACGGGGTAAAACCAAAGACAAAATTCGAAATAGACTTTGTTTTCCAATTTTTAAAGCTTTTACCTCCTTTAACTGTATCAATGTTTGTTAATTCATTCCCAACAGGAGAAAGACGAAAATTATCTGATTTAAGAATCAAGAGACAAATTGATGAGGGAGATGAAGTTGTAGCAGAGAGAATAAGATTTAAAACTCCCAAAAACTGTGAGTATATCTTTTTAGATGTTGAAATAAGGACTGAGAAGGGACTTATACCAATGGATCTGATATCAGAGCCAATAGGCATTCACAGAGTAGAAGTACAAAAAACTTATGAAGAAAGATTGAATTTAACCTTATAATAAGAGATTACGATCAAGAATAAGAAAAAAACCGAATAAATTTATTTAAAAGAGTGAAAAAAAAAATATTCTAACTAACTATTTTAGAGTACAATAAATTAAAAGAGAAAGAACTTGAGGACATTTTATGAAACTAACTGTAGTCAATGTGGGATCAATCGAAGGTCGAGCCTATATGCATCCCACTAATATTGAAATGATTGAAAACCTAGAAGAATTTGATTATGTTAAAGTGACAACCGAATGGGAAGATTGGGGAGCTGTTCAAATATTATCATCTGATGAAGTTGAAGAAGGTACAATTGCCATAGATGATAGTGTTTTAACTTCCGCCAATATATCAGATGGTGATGCGGTTGAAGTTGAACCTGCACAAATGGCTGCAGGTATTAAATCAATTAAACTAGGTATTGAACCTTTAGCCGGTCAAGAAGTGGAAGAAGCTATTTTATGGATAGCGACAGAATTTGAAGAATTATCTGTTTTGCTTCGTAATAGACCAGTTTTTGCAGGGTTACAAATTGCATGGGAAGATTGCCCAATAGGTTCCATAACTGTCAGGTTTTTGGGAGCTGACCCTCCAATCGCTGAAGGAAAAATAGGAATTGTTGATCCTACTGGCAGAGAAGTAGAAATTAATATAATCCCATTCACAGAAATGAGTTTCAATGCTGTACTTATACTAGATGTTTCTGGTAGCATGTCGAAAAAGGATATGAAAGTTCAAAACATCAGTGGCGCATTGGAAGGACTTCGAAAAGGATTAGAAGAATCTAAGGAGTTAGATCAATTTATTGCAAAATTCCAAGAAGGGAAAAAAGTCTCTCGTGTTGATGCTGCAGCAATGGCGATAATGCTCTTTATGTCTTTGAAGAAAGCCAAAGGTTGGGGAGAACAAATTCAACTATTCACCTTTTCTGGAGAGGTAGAACAATTTGCACTTGAGGGAGGATCTGTTATTTCATGTGTTGGAGAAACGAAAAAAGCAGGAATTGAAAGCATCATTGATTATGTAGTAAAAAAGACAGAAGACAGTACAGGATTAACATTTTTAAGTGGTGCAGTCAACGAGGCTTATAATTGCATTGAAAAATTTGATGAAAATCCAAATATCAACAAAAGGAATCCAACTATGATTATCATCTTGACTGATGGAAATCCCAACAAAGGTAACGGTCTTGGTGTAAATCCGATACCTATAGTAAGACAACAAGTAGAAGATCATCCAGAAGTTGTCCTTTACGCAATTGGCTTGGGTGAAGCTGACCGTTTGATGCTTCGTCGAGTTGGAGAGATTGGACGTGGTGGATCTCTAATGGCTGATGATCTGGAAACTCTTATCGATTTTTACGATTCATTAGCTCAGAATTTCCAAATGGTTGTAAAAATGAAGAAACAAGAATCATAAAATGGGTTCGTTCCATTTTATTGTTTCTTTTTCTTTTTAGTTTTCTTTTTAGTTTGAAAGGCTCAGATTTCTTTGGTATCTATAAATCTTAAAATTGAGGACTTTATTGATTACTGTAACAAGTTACTAGGAAATTTAGTTTTCATAGTCGAAGGTAAACGAGATACCAAGGTATTACGCTTACTAGGCCTAAATGGACAGATTGTGGAAAAGGGAGGATTATCCATTTATGAATTGGTGGATAAAATATTTCTAGCTGAAACTATTGTAATCCTAACTGATTTTGACTTAGAAGGAAAAAAACTAAGAAAAAAAATTAGAAATGAAATTCAGCAGAGAAAGGGGCATGGGAGAATTGATTCTCATGCTAGACAACTTTTATTTAGGTTTTGTCGTTCAACCCGAGTAAGTGAAATCGAGGATCTTAAACAATTCATTCCTTTAACATAATAAATACCAGAAATCATTATAATAAATGAATTAATAGAATTTTAACAGTTTTGGACTTCTTTTGATTAATAAGAGAAAATAACATAAATTCTCATAACTCAGCTTTCAAAAACTTAGTAGGTGAACATAATGCAAGCGATTATGAAAACAAAACCTGAAAAAGGATTTGATATCAAAGAAACTTCTGAACCTCAGATAACTCATTCTAACGAAGTGAAAATAAAGATCGATGTGGCTTCAATATGCGGTACAGACCATCATATGTGGGTATATGACCAATGGGCACAAAAACGATTGCCACCAGCCATTCCATTTGTAGTTGGACACGAAACTGGGGCTACTGTTGTTGAAATAGGATCTGATGTAAAAAACATTCAAGTTGGTGACAAAGTATCCGTGGAATGCCATGAAGCAGATGGTACTTGTTATCAGTGTCGAAGTGATCGTATGCATGTTTGTCGTAATACCAAAATTTTCGGTGTTGATAAAAATGGAATCTTTGCAGAATTTGCTGTAATCCCAGAACTAAACGCTTGGAAAAATGATGACGACTTAGATCCAGCTTTGGCTTCAATTCAAGATCCACTTGGTAATGCCATTCATACAGTTCTACCAAAAGATAATCTTGAGGATATTGCAGGAAAAAATGTATTAGTAACAGGTTGTGGTCCAATTGGTCTTATGTCAATACCAGTTGTTAAGATGTTGGGTGCAGGACAAGTTTTCGCTACAGCAGGAGGAAATAATATACAAAGACTCAATATGGCCGAGATAATGGGTGCTGATTTGGTTTTGAATGCACGTGAAGATGGTGATAAAATTCCCAAAATCATAAGAGATGCCACGAATGGTGATGGAATAGACATTCTTCTAGAAATGTCTGGTAATAGTCATGCTTTACGTCAAGGTTTAGAAGCACTGACATATGGAGGTCGAGTTTCTCTTCTTGGTTTCTTTTCTGGCCCAATAACATTTGATATTAATTCTTTGATGATTTCAAAAGCTGCAAATGTATATGGAATCGCTGGTCGTCGAATGTTTCAAACATGGCAAGTTATGCGAGGATTACTTAAATCTAAAGAACTCCAAAATAAACTGAAGAAATTAATAACTCATCGGGTTAACATGTCAGA
>JAUUVJ010000017.1 GCA_030589605.1 Candidatus Hodarchaeota archaeon
GCAGCAGGAATGGCTATACTTGGATTAATTGCTTATCTAATTAGACTTGTAATTTTCGGACTAATACTTCAAAACCCTGTGTAACTACGATTATTGAGTATTATCCGTCTGTAATTCAGAAATGTGATCATATTGCTTGAAAAAATTGGAATATACTGTTTTAAGGTGAAAAAGGGTCAAGAATTCAATGCTGCAGAAATAATTGCTAACCGTGCTGATATTATCAATCTCGATGTAAAAGCTGTTTTAGTTACAGAGATTCAAGGATATCTCTTCATTGAGGGAAATATTCAACATATTACTCAAGCTGTTGAAAGTGCACATTATGTTGGTAAGCAGTTAGGAAAAGTCCCAGTTTCAGAATTAGAAGGACAATTGATACCAACACCTGTAATCGAAGGTCTGAAGAAAGGAGATATTGTTGAAATAGTCGATGGACCTTTTAAAAGCTCACAAGCTAAGATTTCTTCAATATATCAAGCTCGTGAGGAGATTACTGTTGATTTATTAACAAGTAGTGTAACAATTCCAATTGTGCTTCATGCTGATTCAGTGAAACTGATTCAATCGAGTGAAGAAGAGGAAGATGAAGGAGAATACGCTTTTTAATCTTAGATTTAATAGTTGAATCCTATTTTAGTAGAGAATGTTAGATAATTATACAAAATAGATTGTTAATGATCCATTAGATTAATTCAATCCTCTCCAAGTAAAAAAATTGATAGAATAATCATAATTTATGATTATATAGGATTTTAGCAGATTAGATGTTAGATTTTTCTTTGAAATATACTATAAACCTTGGAAACATCCTTTATATTCTTTTTTACGAAATTTACCCTGTTTTTCCTTTACAAATAATAGGATAATTGATCGACGCTAGTGTAATTCACTTATTAATCTTGGAAAAAAAAGCCTCCATATCTTATAGAGGAAATAAGAGATCTAAAATTTAGAGATTTAACTGAAAAAGATATGTAAAACATCAGAATTAAAGGGTGTAAACCATGGCAGCCTCTGCAACGCAATTAGAAAAAGATTTTGAAAAAAAAACAACACAAATTGATACACTTATTAATCTAGGCAATAAAAATTCAGTTATAGGTCTTGTGGATCTAAGTGGTATTTCCTCGAAAGCATTACAGGGTATTAGGACGCTATTAAGAGCAGGAGGAGAAGTTGAAGCAACTATTAAAGTTGCAAAAAATACTCTAAAAACCATAGCTTTTAAAAAGTTATCACAAGGAACTAACAAAAGTATTGAAAAATTAATTCCTAATATTCAAGGTTCTTGTGCCATAATCTTTACCAATACTAATCCATTCAAACTTCAACAATTTTTGAATAAAAATCAAGTTCCTGCACCTGCTAAAACAGGCCAAATATCTCCTGTTGATGTTTATGTACCAGAGGGTACAACAAATTTAGATCCAGGCCCAATAATCAGTGATTTAGGGTCAATTGGACTAAAAACCCGTATAGAGAAAGGAAAGATTAGAATCACACAAACGTCTAAAGTTCTTTCAATAGGAGACACTGTTTCTGAGTCTCATTCTTCAGTTCTTTCTCGACTAGATATTCTACCCTTTAAAGTGGGTTTGAAGCTAAGTATAGTATTAGAGGAAGACGATCTTATTGAGGGTTCTGTTCTTGAAGTAGATGATGAAAAAATAATTTCAGATTTACAACAAGCTTACTTAAGAGCATTATCTCTAGCTGTTTATCCTAAGGTTGCTTATATCTCCGAAAGTACAATTCCAACGTTATTGAAAACAGCTGTATCTAGAGCAATGTCATTATCTTTAGAATCTGGATATACTACTGATATGACTATTGATCTTCTTTTAGCTAAAACTTCAAGAAAAGCTGGAATTCTAAAACAGCAAGTTCAAGAGAAAGATCCTGCGATTGAATTCTAATTACAGAAGTTAAAAGGGAACAAAGTTTAGAATCTGAGTTGTTTTTTCTCTCTAGGATTATTTCAAGATATTAGCTATAAATTCTTTTGGAGAAAAGGGTTCTAGATCCTTATATTTTTGGCCTGTACCAAGGAAAAGAATTGGAACTCCTTGTGTTGCATAAGTGATAGAAATTAATGCCCCTCCACGAGCATCTGCATCCATTTTTGATAAGATTATCCCATTTAATGTAATATCTTTACTGAAATCTTTTGCTTGTGATGTAGCATCATTTCCAGCCAAAGCATCTACAACTAATATTGTATAGTCAGGATTTGAAACTCGAATAATCTTTTTCATTTCTTCCATTAAGTCTCGATTAACAGCCATTCTTCCTGAAGTATCTATTATAACAACGTCGGCAAATTTAGCTTTTGCGTGGGCAATCGCATCATAAGCTACCGCTGCTGAGTCGCTTCCATACTTGCCTGATATTATTTTTACTCCTACTTTCTCTGCGTGGATTTTTAATTGCTCTTGAGCTCCTGAACGAAATGTATCACTGGCAGCTAGAACAACACGAATTCCTTTTTTCTTAAGAATATAGGCAAATTTAGCGATTGTGGTAGTTTTCCCTGTCCCATTTATACCTAAAAATAAAAAAACAAGGGGTTTCTTTTTTATATCTTGGCTAGAAGCTGTCTTACGTTTTTCGATTATTTTAATTACATCAATTGGTGTTTCTGGAGAAATTATGTTGATGAGGATCAGTTTTGCGAATTCAGGGATCATTTTTGATAGATCACTAAATCTTTTTGCTCTCTTTCCTTTCATCTTCGCTGTAAGTTCTTTAGAAACTTGCTTTGCTACTTCTAAAGATACATCATTTGAGATAAGTAGATCTCGAAACTCTTTTACGGCTTTCTTTATATTTTTTTCATTAATTTCATACGTACTAACTTTCTGAAGAAAACCATTTACTCCCTTTTTCAAAGATGACAATCTATTTGACTCTCAGTATTTAGTATTTAATAGGACGGTAATTTCTTATAGGAGATTTGCAGAAAATTTCGTTATCCCAATATTTGATATTGCTGAGCTATTTGAAGTAGTTCTTGCCTTCTACTATTCAGCATTTGGTTGAATTGAGTATATTGTTCTTGCAATTGGTTTACATTTTGGTCTAAATTTTCGATTTGTGCTTTATTTCGTTTTTCTGAGTTTAAAATTTCTGTATGTAGTGAAATGCCAGAACCTATTGAAATAAATGTATTATTAGGTTCTTTAATTGTGCATAAGATATAATTAGAACCCCCAATTGGTACCAATATATCATCACCAGTTTTTTTATTTTTCAACTCTTCCTGTGTTATGATTGCATCATTCAATGAACTAAGTACTCGCGATATCAGTCCTATTTGTTGCTCTATTGTTCCTAGATTGCCTTGAAGTTGTTCTATTTCTTGTTGGAGGATTTTTACTCGATTTAAAGATTCATCAGTCATCGCTGGTTGTGACATAATCAATCCTCATAAGGAATCTTGAAATCAGTAGTAACTAATTTTTTAACAAAAGGATCTGTTATTTCTTCAGGAGTAATTATTTTTATTGAACTGATCCGAATTTGTTGTTTTTTCAATCGATTTCTACTACCAAACTCTGCAAATAGTCGATCTTTGGCTTGTTCTTCTGTTAAAGCGCTTAATTCTTTTGAAAATGGTGTTGTTTCACGTCTTTGTTTGAATGATCCTATAATTCTAAATACTTTTACAGATTCATTATTATTCATATTTGTACATCTCTTTACATGTTTTGTTGAAGTTTATTTCTTTTTATTTTTTATGAATTTGAATGGGATTTCTATTTTTTCATTGTGAAAAACAACGAGTTATTTCCATAATTTCAATTCCTGTTGTTTCTCTGCCTAATAGTAATCCTTTAGTATTACCCACCATGCCAGAAGCTATAAATTCTGAACCTTTGTTGATACTTCCTATACCAACTTCTTTAAGATGAAGGATATCTTTTATACTCGCTATTTCATCTTCATTGGCAAGTGGTGTGAACAGTCCTCCATCATTTGTCGCAAATCCGAGACTTCCTACTAAATCTGACTGTGCTATTGTTTTGGTTTCTAAAGATATGTTCATAACATCCGAGATTTTCTTTCGGATTGCTTGAGGAACAATTGGTGATATGATACCTCCGAAATCATTCGCAAGAACTACATTACCGAACGCAAAAAATTCAGAAGCTTGAAAAATCGGTATATCCGCTGATTTTAGCTGATTCATCACCTCTGAACTAATCACATTTGAAACCACAATTCCAAATGAATTCCCAACTATTAGAGAACCAAGGATGTTTTCTGAAACCTTTGTTATTTCAACCTTCAAAGTACGTTGTATGAGTTTTTCAAAAGAAATTGGTGTACTATTTGGTAGTAAAGCAATTTTTTCTGAACAAAAAACCGATACTCCAATGTGGATATTACCCAAAAAGTCTGCGAATTCGATTTCCAATGTTAGGACTCCTATTTAGAAGGACATATTGATCAGAATGAGTCCTTTTCTAATTATGTTCGTTTATCATCCTAGATAAACTGTTACAACATCTTCCTCCGTTTTTACAGCACGAACTCTTATTTTCCTTGGAGGATGTTGAATACCACGTGCCCACATAAATTCATTTACTTCTGAATCAATGATTATCTCATCACAACGGAGGTGCTTTTTGATAAAAGATCTTAGATAACGTACTGCTCTTGGAGTTCGTCTAGAACGAGGAATTCGTCGGCCATATATTACTTTGCTGAAAGGAATTGTATAGATCCTTTCTTCAACTATTGATTCTGATGTTTCACTCATGGTTGTAGCCATCCTCACGGTTTGATCTTTGTAGAGCGCCATCGTCTCTTTTTAGGATGCGTTGTTACCTGTCTATTAGTTCTCATCACGACCCATGTGGGAACCGTGCTATTTTGATTTCCTTTCTTGGCTAGGCGTAATTTTTTCGCATATGGTTTATATCTTGCCATTTGTAGCATCCTCAATTTCGTTGAATTTTGCTAGAGGGTCCCATTGTCGTTTTTACATAGATAGATTTAATCTGAGTCACTCCTTTTGGGAGTCTAGCAGTTAGTGTTTGTATTAATGAATTTGCATTTTCGGCTAAAGTTTTATCGTCTAGATCTGCTTTACCAATTTTGGCATTAATAACAGGGGTTGTCTTCAATCTTAATTTTACTGTACGATTGTATCTTTCGATAAATTTATCGAGGTCTGCATTTGGGGGAATTGGTTTTGGCATTTTACCCCTTGGACCCAGTATTTTACCAAGAAATCGAGCCACGATAGCCATCATAGGGGGTTCTGCAAGAAAGAATGAGATTTCATTTGCAAGTTTTTTCGCATTTTTTGGTTCTTTGGCTAATCTCTCAATGTCTGCGCGACTGAGAGTCATCAATCCAGAATCTTTTGATTTAACGGCAAGATCTCCTTCTGCAATAATTGCAATATTTGATTTGCCTCCCAAATCGTGTGGAACTAGAGTTTCAAGATTGATTCTGTTTGCAGGATTTTTTAAGTCAATATCTCGTAAGCCAATGGAAAGTTCGACTGTTTCAGTGAATTTTCTTTTCTTTCTTTTTGTGCTTTGAGCTTTAGCCTGAGATATTGCTTCTTCCAGATGATTTGGTGAATAGGACATGAAGTGTTCCCTTCTAAAGTATTTTTTAATCTTTGTTTATTATCTTAAGTTGTTAAAGGGGTTTTTAGTTAAGTCTTTTGTGTGTTTTGAGAGATAACCACGAGTATCAATTAGGGGAAGTGACAAATATGGATAATTTTTCAGTCTAAAATTGATTGTAGATTAATTAATTAACTGATTATTTCGTAAGTGAGTAAAATGGCTAAAATAGTAGAAGCATTGGTTGATGCTGGACAAGCAAGTCCTGGACCGCCGCTTGGGCCTGCGTTAGGCCCGCTTGGGGTTAATATAAAAGCTGTAATCGATGAGATTAATAAACAAACTCAAGATTTCAAAGGAATGAAAGTTCCAGTCAAGGTTATAGTGGATGATAATAGGAATTTTTCAATTACTGTAGGTGTTCCTCCAACATCATCTTTGTTATTAAGTGAAGCAGGGGTAGAGAAAGGAAGTGGAACTCCAAATACCGAAAAAGTTGGAAATATTAACATTGATCAAGTAGTAAAAATAGCCAAAATGAAGCAGCAAACTATGTTAGCAATTGATTTAAGAGCAGCTGTTAAAGAAGCTGTTGGAACATGTGTATCAATGGGGTTAACAATCGACAACGAAGATCCTAAAATGATAATCAAAGCAATTGATGAAGGTAAATACAACAAGTTTTTTGAATAGAAATGTCGAAAGATTGGTCTATTGAGTCCATTGTTGGAATGGAAAAGTATTCTACTCCACAACATAAAGGCATCGGGGGGGTTATCAAGCAAAGAAATGAAGATTTTATTGTACGAGAGATTCTTCCATCAGGAAATCCAATTTTCACTGGATCTGAAATCGGTCAAGACCAAGGAGGATTGTATACTCATTGTATTCTTTGGAAATCTGGTTTAGATACTTTTAATGCCATTAAAAAAATTTGCAATATTTTAGGAATAAATGAAAATGATATAGGATACGCTGGGTTAAAAGATGCGTCAGCTGAGACTTATCAACGAATTTCAGTTTGGAATGTTGGCATAGAACAAATTAAAGCTATAAATATGGACAATTTGAAATTATTTCATCCAATACGACAGAAATTTGCCATTAGAATCGGAAATCTAAAAGGAAACTACTTTAAAATAGTCATTCGAAATATTGAGAGGGATTGGAGTCAAAAAGAATGGGCTTCATTTAAAAATCAGCTTAATACAAATGGTTTACTTAATTATTATGGGTTACAGAGGTTTGGATCAAAACGACCTCTTCTTCATTTCATAGGGAAAAAGTTGCTACAGGAAAGATATTCTGAGATAATTGAAAAATATATAGGAGAGATAAGCCCTCTAGAACATGAAAACATAATCCGATTACGGCAGGAATATTCTGATGCTCATTCATATGGCCTTCTAAGAGAAAAATTTCCTAGAAAATATACTATTGAAAGGATGTTATTATCAGGACTCCAAAAAGGTTTTTCTTTTAAAAAAAATGTTCTTGGTCTTCCTAGATCTTTTTTAAGATTATCAATTTCAGCCTATCAAGCTTTTCTCTATAATCGTGTTCTTAGTTCTCTTAATGTTGATGATCTGTCTTTACTAAAGGATAAGCAAATTCCTTTAGCAGGTTATAAAAGCCAAAAACAAGAAACAACCACAGAAATTTGGGATATTCTTGTATCAATATTAGAAGCTGAATCAGTCGATTTTGAAATTTTTAATCACAATCAAAACTTTTTGAGATCGAAAGGTACTTTACGAAGAGCAGTTATATTTCCAACTGAATTTACATTTAAAAAAAATGAAGATATTGAAAAACAAGCAATCAAAATATCCTTCGCTCTAGCAAAAGGATCATACGCAACTATAGTTACTAGAGAAATAATAAAAAAGGGATTGTCTTTATCTAAAGATCATTTAGGATGAAAGGCATCATTCTCAACCTTTCCATATATCTCTCCTTTATCGATCAGAGTTTGAATAGCCTTACCAACGGCTGCTGGAGAAATCCCTGCTATTTCAATTTGGTCAATTGGTGTGGGTTCTTGGATAAGATTAATAGCTTGTATAAGAAGATCCTTTTTTGATTTTCCTGAACCTATTTCATCTCCACGTACTTTTTTCATTGCAGCTCTAACAGATGCATTACAATCAGGACAACGAAAAGACCCCATTATCGTTAAAGTTACACGACCTTCTTTATCAGGCATAGGACTAATTAATTGCCAAGTTTTTGATGGAGGGGTTTCAATAGGATCAATTACACATCCACATTTTTTACAGGAAATCTTTTTTTTTCTTTCTTTCCTCTTAGGACTCATTTTTATCATCTTTAGAAAATTGTTAGAACTAAATAAAGATATGCTAAGATATGAATTATCTAAATTTCCACACTTTGAATTGTGGTTTTTAAACAAGCATGACAGACATCCCCACCAAGAGGTCTGGTGGCGTGTTTTCTACTTTTAGTAGTTTTCTTAGCTTTTCGATGCAAAAGTGTGCCACAAATACGGCAATACATCTTTTGTGATCGTTTCTTGACTTTATGAATTAGAATACGACCACCAGGACTTTTTTTCTTAATAATATTTTTAGTCATTTGATTAACACCTATGAAAATTATTCACTTAATATTAAGTTAACATTTGCTTAATTCATATTTTTGTTTCATATGTCAGATTGAATTTTGAATACTTTACGTAGAATGGCACCAAAGGTTATACATGCACCAAAGTACCACCAGAAAGTGATACATGGGGGTTCAGATTGAAACTACTCTGTTGGAATTTTCTTTGTAAAGGATTTGATGTTTTACTTTCTTAATTAGCAACCTTTTCAGACGATTTATTATACTTGAGTTAGCATTTTGAAATATAAAATTTACTCTTTTTAGATCTCAAGGATTTAATGTTTTGATTCAACATGTAAAGCTCTGCAATTACCGTTTGCACAATCTGATAAATGTATTAAAGAAGCAGAATGAGTCTTACTATGGCTTAAATTTCCTGATTTATAGGATTTATAGGTATCATTCTCCTTCTAATCGGTAGAACAGATTAAAGGTCCAAAAATCTCTTCAACTAAATCATCTGCTGCATTAAAAGCATTCACTTGACCATTCCATATTTCGATTTTTTTCTCAAATTCCTTATGGAATTGTTTTACAAATCGATCAAGGTATGCACGCAATTCATTATTAGCCTTATTTATGATGAGATTTGCCTTTATTTTGCTTCCGATTTGAGCATTCAAGATATAATACCCTGCATGGAGAATTTCAGAATGAAGTACTCAAATTAAAACTCTCCGATGAGCCAATAAGTCAATAAAAGGGGGGGAAAAGGGAATTGCTCATTGAATATCAGGTTGTATTTTAAATACTTTACGGAAAATGGCACCAAAGGTTATACTACCACCAAAATACCACCAGACGTAATTTGGCACATAAACATGTCCCCATCCTTCTACATAACCGTTTTGTCCGAATGGAAAGATAAATGCTTCTGGTAATGAGAATGGTATTACCGCTGGTATGTTCCCTGTGATCACTTTCGAACCTTCAAAGAGTATCGGGAGGCCATCTATTCCTTCTTCAATACTCCATGTATAATATCCTGAAAAAACTGCAAAAAAGAACATTAATGGTATCATCATGAATAGCATTGGTTTAAAATTCATCATTGTCAGTTCAGATTGCATTTTTCGCATTCTATCAGCATTTCGTTCGTATTTTAGTTTCATTTTACTGTCTGCTGTTTTTATCATTTGTTTTTTCATTCTTTGGTATGCTTTTGTCTCTCTAGTGAGTCGTTCGAGTTTATCAATATCTATCATACGTCGTGAAAATAATGCTGATGCTAAAGATATAGCAAATGATATTCCTAATATAAATAGGGATGAATTTGGAGGAGAAGTCGGTGCAACTAAACCGACGATGCCATTTACAACATCATTTATGATATCTGTTACTGCCATGTGTGCTTCCTTCTTATCTACTTTATTTCGAATTGTGTTACTTTTTGCTTATTTCCTTACGGGATGAACATTTTTCAATTTATTTTTTATCTTTCTTGTTTTTTTTTTCATTAAGTTTTTCTAACTATTTTTTTTGCTTCTAAAGCGTATTTTAATACCTCTGCAACAGATCTATCATCTAAATGAGTACTTCTCATTCGAATGTTCACTCTTCTAAACCTTGATAATTCTTGTTGAGCGTGTCTGGCTTCGATATGTAATCCTTTTTCTTGTGCGATGTCAATAACTCGTTCCATTTCAAATAAATCTTCATTTTCACTTCCGGTTGTGATTTTAAGCATTGCATCCACCATACTTGCTCTAACATATCCTCGGATATGGTCTGTATCTTTTGAAATCCTTATTGCATCTTTAATTAATTCTTGTGCTTTTGTAATGTGTTCAATATCGAAAAATATTCGATATTTGTATATCGATATAATTGCTAGGCTTATTAGTGCATTATACAGATCTGATATTCTTGCTTGTTCTCTTCTTCGAATAATATAATTATACAATTCTTCTGCATTGGTTAAATTAATCTTTTTTAGTTCTACATTTCCTTTAATTGATGCTAAAGCCATTTTTCCCTCGAAATAAAGGCTTGAATTGATATTTGCTTGTCGGAGAATTATTTCGAGTTCATTTACAAGAGAACTTACTTGTTTATATGCATCGAGTTCTAGAAATGTATCTGAAAATCTTGATAGGTGGTTAAAGATATCTGTTAATGGAATTTTCTGTTTAACATCAGAGATTAAATTATTGAATTGAGTATATTTCTTTTCCAATATATGCAATGGTTCATGTTCTTCAATCTGCGTTTCTACATCAGCTATAGAAACGAGAAGGCCCAATATTTTTCTGTCATTATTTAGATATTGATATATTTGTAACGAAATTTCAAAATGATGTTGAGCTTCTTTGAGATTTCCTAATCGTAAAAAAGCTTCTCCAATTCCATGATGTATTTCCGCGATGAAATATTTATTATTTTCTTCAATAGCATATTGAAGTGCTTTTTGGAATTGTTCAAAGATATAACCGAATTTTTCTATTCCGCTTTTAACGAGATATCTTCCTGTTAGATAAATTACTCGAATTAATTCAAGTTTTCTTTTTTTTTCTTCTGAAATTAAATGCGCTATTCTTTTTGCTTCTTGAAAATTCTTTTGTGCTTCTTCAGTTGAAGTTGTTCGAAAAGCTAACTCAATTTTTGCATCAACAATTCCTTTATTATAATTCAATTTTAGAGCTTGTTGTAAATTTGCCTCAACATTAATGATTAACTCATCTTTTCCTTCCCACACTCTTTGGTACATTGCTAAGTAATTATTTACATCGATTTTTAGTAATTCTTCTTTTGAATTTTGCAGCTGTTGTTTGATTTTATACCAAATTGTTGCTGCTTCAATGATGTTACCGTGGTTCCATTCGTTCCATGCTTCTTTAAATTGAGCGTTTACTGTTTTCAAATTCAGCAAATAATCACTTCATTCAATTTTATTGTTTTTCTAGATGTGATAACACTCCTGAAATCATTAGTGGTAACACTAATGTCACATCTCCCATTACATCGATCCATTTAGCGTCTGATGTTACTTTTCCCCAAGATAAGGCTTCTTTCACACTTGCTCCACTTACTCCTCCATGTTCAGGACGATCCATTGTAATTTGGATAGCATAGCTTAAGCCATCGTGTAATTGTGAGCCGTTCATTATAAAATGTTTCGGTACTCCTCCTCCTAGAAATAAAGCTCCCATACGTTTTGATTCATAAATTATTTCTGTAAATTCTGAATGATCTTTTAGTACATCAATAAATAGAGGCGTTGTTTGAGAAAAAAGCCAACTTTGAACACCTAACATGCTATCTGCGATAGAGGGAGAAAAAATTGGGATATTTTTTAGAAATGCAGTTCTTACTATTGACTTAGGATCATCTATATGCCGACCTATTTCATAAAGAAGCTGGCGTGTGCTCATTCTATTTGTTGGTACAGATTGTAACACTTTTTGTATTGTTTTTTCAAATTTGATAAAAGAGTCATATGGTATTAAAGTGCTAAATATTCGGCTTAATTCCATATTTTTTAATTTAACATCATCTAACATTTCTGAACCATGATAATGAGATCCTCCAGACGTTTCTAATAAATCATGGCTCAAATTAGCTCCTGTTGTCACTATACATTTAACCATATCTTTTTCTATCATTGTACGAATAATATTGCGCATACCACCAGGAATCAAGGCTCCTGCTAAACCTAAAAAAGTGGTACACTCATTATCTCTTATCATCTCTGTCATTAATTCTGTAGCTTTCGCAACCTTCCTACATGTAAAACCACCATCTTTCATAGACGATAATAGTTCGATTACCGTCATATTAGGTTTAATATCAACCTGCTTCATCTTTTTAATATTCATTTAATTCAAAATCTCCAATATTTGTTAAATATATTGATAATCATAGATTTTTCTTCTATTCTATTGTATTATATTTCTTTTTACTTTTTTTCAAGAAAAATTACTTTCGGATTGCCTTCAAGGCAATAATTACAGGTGAAAGATAGAGAATAAGCGCCAGCTTGAAGAAATATGATTTTATCCCCTTCTAGTAATTTTTGGCATGAGATAGTACCTGGGACTCCAGCACTATTCAGTTGATATTGATCTAGAGTATCATTTGAAGAACCGACTAATCTATATGAAGAAATAGATTCTTCCTTTTCTTGATTGACTTTTAAAATCGGATACATCCAATTTGATGTAATAATATCTGGTAATGTATTGTAAAAGTTTCCATCTAGACATGCAATTTCACAATTTTTCGGATCTTTTTTGATAGTAACAACTGAAACAGCTAAAATTCCAGCTGGAGCAGTTAAAAATCTTCCTGATTCAGCAATGATGGATATTGAAGGTAGATATTCTTTAATCTCCGTTTTTACGGCCTCAGCAAAAGAAGAAACAGATGGTACTTCTACATTACCATAATTAATAGGAAACCCGCCTCCAATGTCTAAAACTTTTATTTCTATATTTTTTTGATTTAAATAGTGAATTAAATTGCGAATTCTACATAATGCTTCTCTATATGGCTTAATATTTGTTATTTGACTTCCTAAATGCATGTGTAAACCGATCAAATCTACTAATTGAGATTCTTCACATATTGAAAGTACTTCGTTGAATTCTGAATTTGATTCTTCTTTTGGTGGAATTGGAATACCGATTTTGCTATATTCTCCTGAACAACTGAAGATAGTATTTTCGAGATTTATCAGTGGATTTATTCTTATAAAGGCCTTTATAGATTTCTTTTCAAATTCTGCTATTTTTTTGATACGTTTTATATCACTACATGAATCTATAGCAAATTTTTGGATTCCCGCCTTTAAAGCAAACTTTATTGTATTTTTAGGTTTTACAATATTAGTATAAATGATATTTTGAGCTGAAGCACCTAATTTGAGAAGTAATTTCATTTCTCCAAGTGATGTTACTTCAAAAAATGTACTTAATTTAATAAATGTTCTTATGATTTCAGGTAAAGGATTTGATTTAATAGAAAAAGCTAATTCAAATGAATCTCCGAGTTTTGCTTTAAAAGATTCTAGTATATACATATATTGTCTTAATAGTTGCTGTTCTGAGAAAATAAACAAAGGAGTTCCATTTTCTTCGATAAGCTGATCTAAATCTAGTCCATCTACAAATAATTTACCATTTTTCCTATTTATTAATGATGGTAAGTCCACTATGGAATTTTTGTATCTATTACACATTTTACGCCAATAAACCTTCTTTCAACATATACCTAAAACCTTTATCTGATTCTTCTTTGTAGATTAGTTAGACTAAAGAGCTGTGATATACCTTGAAAAACTTGGAATTTGTATGTCATGATCCTGAATTGTTCTGTGGAATTGTCAACAGAGATTGGTCAAACGATGAAGCGAATTATCACCTTTTAGGAGTTCCGTTAGATATATCATCGACTTACCGAACTGGAGCAAGATATGGACCTTATTATTTTAGAAAGACTCTTTCATCGGAGAATTTTGAGTGTACTTCTGAGAATGGCTTGCTTCTTAATGAGTATTATAAGATTAAAGATTGGGGAAATGTAGGGGTTATAAATACAGATCTTCAAAAAAGTATCCAATTAGTCTCAGAGGGTGTTTATGATATTATAGAGACGGAAAAACCATTTTTAGTAATTGGTGGAGACCATAGCACGACTACATGTATAGGGAAAGCGTATGAAAAAGCAGATATCCCTATCCACTACATTTACATCGATGCCCATTTAGATTTATATGATGAAGTTAAAGGATCTAAGTTATCCCATGCATGTACATTAAGAAGAATTTCTGAATTAACTTCATTTCATGGAGCGAGTGTATTTGGATATCGTGATTTTACCAAAGATCAGTTGAAATACGCAGAGAACTCTAATATTAACATTTTTTCAACAAATGATCTTCTTTCTGAGTTAAATTTACTGAAATTTGGCTATAAATATACTAAAAACCTTAATGATCATTTTTCTCGAATTCATGTTTCTGTTGATTTGGATGTACTAGATCCCAGTTGTGCTCCAGGAGTAGGTAATCCTGTAGCTGCGGGTATTACAACCAGAGATCTAATTCACATCCTTAAAGGTCTATTTAAAGGTATAAAACACAACCAACTAATTAGTTGGGATATTGTAGAATTTAACCCTCTTTATGATAATGCAGAGATCACTGCCTTTAGTATTCTTAAAATTTTGATTGAAAGTTTGGGTTCTCAAATCTTAGCTTAAAAATATGAGGAGAAAACTTATTTTTATCTTAAATAAATTATCAGGATTTTGTTAAATCACATATCTGAAAAAAAGATACGTATTTGTTCCTTGTTTAATCTTAATCATCTTTTCTTTAAAATGAATAAATATTTGAGATCACCTGTAAAAAAGACTTTAAATAAAAAAAAAGTTGTTTCTTTATCTGAAGAATCAATAAACAATGAATATAGGATGGAAGAGTTCTAAATACAGGAGAAAACATGAATGAAACGTAATGCTACAGATTTTCTAGCTTTAGAAATGAATGAAATCCGCGAAGCTGGACGTGAGTGGATACATCGCACTTTAGAAGGAGCCAGTGATACAGTTTGTAAGGTGGAAGGGAAAAATGTTGTTATGCTTTGTTCAAACAATTATCTAGGTTTATCTAATCATCCAAAAATGAAAGAAGCAGCTATAGAAGCAGTTAAAACTCATGGAGTTGGATCAGGTTCTGTTCGCGCGATTGCAGGTAATATGGATCTACATGAAAAATGGGAAAAAAGACTTGCTAAATTTAAAGAACAGGAAGCTGGTTTTATCACATCATCGGGCTTTGCAGCTAATCAGGGTGTGATTCAACAACTTGCTCCAACGGCTGATGATATTATTCTGTCTGATCGTTTGAATCACGGATCAATTATCGATGGAGTTCGAACCACCAAAGCAAAAAGAGCTGTCTATGAACACTGTGATATGGCTTCACTTGAAGCGGAGATCAGTAAATTAGCTAAAGGGGATCCACGAAGGGTTCTTGTTATCAGCGATGGTGTTTTTAGTATGGATGGTGACTACGCTCCCCTTGACGAAATTTACAAAATTTGTGAACCCTATAGCAATGCAATTATTTATATTGACGACGCACATGGAGATGGTGTTTTAGGTAAGAATTATTCCGGTAAAGGGCTTGTGGATCATTTTGGACTACAAGGGAAAGTTCATATCGAAATGGGTACCTTTTCTAAATCCTTTGGTACGATGGGTGGTTCTATTGTAGGATCTAAAGAGCTGGTAACATGGTGTCGTAACAAAACTCGTTCATATTTACTCTCTGGGAGTCATCCTCCTGCTACAGCAGCTGCCTCCATCAAAGCCTTAGACATTATTGAAAATGAAGAACCAACTCTTGTAAAAAGTTTGTGGGATAAAATCAGTTTTTTCAAAGAGAGGATAATTGAGATGGGTTATAATCATGAATTAACTTCTGCATCTGGAACCGCAATTATTCCAATCATTTTTGGTGATCCTCACAAAGCAAAGGAAGCCTCAAATCTCTTATATTCTGAATATAATATTTTTGCTTTGCCTATTTTATTCCCTATGGTTCCGAGAGGCTTAGATCGCATTCGTGTTCAGATGAACGCCGCTCTATCACAAGAACAATTAGAAGAAGCTCTTCGTGCCTTCGAAGAACTAGGAAATAAACTGAAAATATTTTAGATTTAGAATCTCTGATTCTTTTCTATCTTTTTTTTCTTTTTCTATAAAAATTTCCTTTGAATAATTAATACTTCAAATGGATGATAGATAACTGTATAGGTATTTCACTTAGATTTCTCTTTTGACTTTTCTTCTTCACCAGAATTGATAATTCGTCTTTTAGACTTCACATTCATTCTCCCTGAGAAACGGAAAACTTGTCCACAGTCTGGACACCACCAATATTTCCTAGATGCTTCATCACCACGTGAAAACTGGTAAAAACCTTTGAAAACAGCATTTGGGTGTTTACATCTTTTTTTCCGACGATCTTTGTAAGATTGGGTAAATATTTTTGGTACAGGAGGAGGTTCGTCATTCTCTAGCACTCGTGTATAATCTCGTGGTGTGTGTTCGATTGATGTTCTTTCTTGAAACATGGTTGTATCTTTGTTCGCTTTAATCTCCATCTTACAGCTAGTACACCAGAATATTAACTATCTCTCACTTCCTTTGCGCTTTGGAGTGATTAAGGTGCCACATTTTTCGCAAAAGGGAGGACTTGTCATTTACAGATACTCACATGATTTTTTTGAGCTGGATTTTATTTTGCACTATTTGATGTTTATACACTCAATAGAATTCTAAGCTTCTAATAGAGTAATAAATTTTTCTTTATTTGCATAAATGGCGAGAAAAAAGTGAAAATACCATATTTAGGCAAGATTAAGTTGTTTTGGTGTGATCACTGTCATGTACCATTGATTCGTAATGAATGTGATTTGTGTAAGAGTCATGGAAGGAAAATTTTCCTTTCTCCTCCTGGTGATGTAAGACCTGCTCTTCAGGGTGATAAAAAAAGGATGATTTCGGTAGTTAGGTCACAGTTTGGAGAAACATCAGTAAATAAATTCATGAAATTAATTGAAAATCAAATCCTTCTACTCAATAAGGTACCTTATATCGATAAAATGGATGAAATCATTATTCAAGGTATAGTTGTAGGAATATTTCGGTATAATATTATTAAAGAGAAATATGAATTACTTCCAAGAGTAGCTCTAGCTAACGAGATTTGGGTTCGTGATTCTTTAGGTTATGTGGATGTAGATATTGGAGCTCGAAATCCCATTATTAAAGGAGGGTCAGTTCTTTCTCCAGGTGTACTTTTTGCAAGTTCAGACATATCACTAGATGATCCTGTTATCATTGTTTGTGAAAATGAAATTTTAGGCGTTGGGCTAGCAAAAATGGTTGGTGAACAAATGGGGCCTAAGAATAAGGGTGTTGCAATAAAAACAAAATATCGCATAAAGAAAAGAATTCCTCCAATTGAAAAGCATTCAGTTAATTGGGATAGAATAATAAAAGCGAACAAACATTCCTTGAACATACTGGAAAAAGAGGCTATTGATTTTATTGAGGATGTTGCAAGACAATATGACAAACACACAGTTGCTTATTCTGGTGGAAAAGATTCTTTAGTAACATTAAATCTTGTTGCTCAGTCTGATGTAGAATATGATATTATATTTTCTAATACAGGACTTGAATATAGCGAAACAATAGATAATATCAGACTTATAGGTAAGAAATATCAAAGAAAAGTACATATCAAAGAAAACGACAAATGGGATTTTTGGGATCGTTTTAATCAATTTGGTCCTCCATCTAGAAATTCACGCTGGTGTTGTAAATCTGCTAAGCTGTCTCC
>JAUUVJ010000051.1 GCA_030589605.1 Candidatus Hodarchaeota archaeon
CTTGTACAATTGGAATACCGAAGTATTCTAAAAGTTGTTTGGCATCATCTATCATTTCTGGAGATATTCGTGAAGTTGCTTGTGCATACTTCATTGCTCCAATCATATCACCTCTGGAAAGGGCATCTTGACGTTTTAACTCTGCTTCCTTTTTTTTCTCCTTTCGTGATTCAATTTCAGCACTCTTAAATGAAGGAGGTTTTCCATCAAAGATAAAGACTGGTTTGATGTTATATGCTAGAAGATTAGTCATCCTATAGAACAATCCTGTTAGGTGACTGGTAACATTACCTTCTGAGTCTGTAAAATAGCTTCCACCAGTACTTTGATCACGAATTCTTGCTAAAAAGGCATATATGATATTATAGGCGTCAAACCCAATTTTTTTACCAGTTAAATCTCGAATTTCTATTTCTTTGCGACTCTTCGTAATTAACTTCCCAATTTTTGTTCCCATCTCTTTTTATTCCATTTAATTCATAATCATAATGATTTAAGAATAGTATCTAGTTAAATGAAATAAATAGAATTCGCATTTGTAATTTGTCATTTCTAAGATCTTTTAAGAAAAGGCATAAATTATAAATTGCTTTTCTAAAACTTACCTAATTGATTCAAATATTGTATAAAATAATTTGAAATATTGAATAAGAAGCAAATACCCCTAAAACGTATTGGGTCGGTGGTCTAGCTCGGTTATGACGCCTGGCTTACACCCAGGATTGAACTTTGGCTTAATACAAAGTTGACCTCGGATATCGGCAGTTCAAATCTGCTCCGACCCACTACTCTTTATATATATCATTTCATCTAAATTTCTAGAAGTCATTGACGAATTATCATATTTCAGCAGAAAAGTTACTCAAAAATCAGAAAATTCATCAAAAATACCAAAATTTCATTTCATTGAATGTGTACTAATATTAAACTGGAAATCCAATACAGCGGGGGTTTCCAAGCCAGGTCAAAGGTCATTAAAGTCCGATTAAAGGAGCTGGACTTAGGATCCAGTCGTATAGGCGTTCGAGGGTTCAAATTTCCTAGAAGTGTACTTTCTTGGAATGAAAATCCCTCCCCCCGCATCAACATCAACTTTTCTTGGAAATTCATTGCCTTTTATTCCGCTAACGGAGCAGGAATCGCCCACGAATTACATTCCCCCCTATTAAACTAGTCCTATCAGAGTACGAATTAAGTACTTTGGAGAACCATTTTAAATTACTATCTGTGAAATATCATTTATATGTGGTAATGATGACGGATTTGGAAAAAACTTTCTCAGAAATAGATAAACAGTTAGATCTTGATAATCAGAAGCGTGAAGAATTAATTACAATTAGCAGAAGTGCTATTCGATGTTCTTCGATTGCCATCCGCCATCTACACAGAAAAGAGATCTCAGATGCACAGAAGAAGATCCAGGAAAATGAAGAAATAATATTTCGTATTAATGAATTAGCTTTGGAAATGAATCCATATCCTTTTGGAATGGTTAATTCTGCAAATCAGGAATATGTTGAGGCGATATTTCTTTTTTCATTTCTTCAGGGAAAACCTTTTCCAAGTTTTACTGAATTAAAAGTTCCTTATTTGGCATATCTTCATGGAATACCTGATTTTATTGGTGAACTTCGTCGTTTCATTCTCGATACTCTTCGTAAGAAAGACAGTATTGATCTTGCAGTCAAAGCACTTGATCTTATGGATGAACTCTATTCATTACTTGTTACTTTGGATTATCCTGCTGGATTAACCCATAATTTAAGAAAGAAAACTGATTTTGTACGAAATCTAACTGAAAAGACACGAGGGGATGTAACTCTAGCATTGAATAGATTAGATCTGGTTAACACTCTAAATAAAACCCTACAATCCTATCTTCCTTCTAATACTAGGAAGGAACTAGAGTGAAAGATGCTTTCTTTTTGAAATCTTTAATCAATTATTTAGATTCACTTTTTTGTTGTTCAAGCATTCGATAACTTATTATGGGTTTTCTAGCAGCTTTAACATCGTCTATTCTTCGTACAGATGTATTTTGGGGTGCATCTGTAATACTTTGAGTTTGACCAGAGTAAGCAAGATTTGAAACATCAGCTAATATTTCAATAAATTGATCTAGTGTTTTTTTAGCTTCAGTTTCAGTTGGTTCAATCATGAGAGCCTCGGGTACAATTAACGGGAAATAAATAGTTGGAGGATGTACTCCTCGGTCTAGTAAATACTTAGAAACATCTAAAGCGGAAAGATTTGTATCTTTTGTCAGTGGTTTTGCAGATAAGACAAACTCATGCATACAGAAAGAAGATCCACAATAGGGAACGAAAAATCCTCTAATTAACTGAGTTTTTGACATCATGTAGTTTGCATTTAACACTGCCATTTCAGAGACAGCTTTTAGTCCCTCACGTCCTAGTCTTAGAATATATGTATAAGCTCTTAGAACTATAGAAAAATTACCAAAATAACTTCTAACTTTTCCAATAGTCTTAGGATGATTATATTGAAAGAAATATTCATCATTTTCTACATTAAAATCAATTGTAGGAATAGGTAAAAAGGGTTCTAGCTTTTTGATTACTCCAACTGGTCCTGATCCTGGTCCACCACCACCGTGAGGTGTTGCAAAGGTTTTATGTAGATTGTAATGCACTATATCGAATCCCATATCACCTGGACGTGCTTTCCCCATGATAGCATTGAAGTTCGCCCCATCATAATAAGCTAAACCATCCACTTCATGGATAATCTTTATCATTTCCTCAATATTTTGTTCAAATATCCCAAGGGTGTTTGGATTCGTTAACATGATTCCAGCTGTTTTTTCAGAGACAGCAGTCCGCATAGCCTCTAAATCGATGCATCCATCTTCATGAGATGGAATTACTACAGTTTTAAAACCACACATCGATGCTGTAGCAGGATTTGTACCATGAGCACTGTCAGGTACAATTATTTCTTGTTTCAAACCCAAATTTCCTTTTGAACCATGATATTGACGTATAATCATTATCCCAGTATATTCCCCATGAGCTCCTGCTGCAGGTTGAAGGGTTACTTTACTCATTCCTGAAAGTTCAACTAACCAATGAGCGAGTTCATACATTATTTGGAGTGATCCTTGGACAGTATCAGCAGATTGATAAGGATGAATATTTTGAGCTTTAGGATAAGTTGTTACAAGATCACAAATCTTTGGATTGTATTTCATTGTACAACTCCCAAGTGGATAAAATCCTCCATCCACTCCATAATTCATTTGAGAAAGTCTTGTGAAATGCCTGATTACATCAAGTTCACTTAGTTCAGGGAGGTTTAAAGGTTCCTCTCGTAACATCTCAGGAGATATTCTTAGTTTTGCTTTCTCTATAAAGCTTTTTTCTTTCTCATTTAACTCATCTAATTGATACCCCATTCGCCCAGGGGTTGATTGTTCAAAGATTAACAGCTTTTCCCATGTTGTTTGTTTGTACATCTTATTTTCCTCCTTTTTTATTAAGAAAATCTCGAATTAATGCTACAGTTTTTTCTATTTCATAATCTGCTATCATTTCAGTTGCAGCTGAGAGGAAAGATTGGCCTAATTCTGGGAAATGTGGTTGAAGAGAAAAACCGATTTGAATATTATTCTTCTGGAGGTGTTTTTCTAATTCTTTTGATGATATTTTTTCATCTATATTGAAAACAAATTCTTTAAGAATCGAACCTGTAAAATTTGGTGAAGAAATTCCATTTACTGAATCCAGTTCTTCCATAAGATAATTTGTACGGGCCATACATGTTTCAGCTAATTTTTTTAATCCATTTGGCCCAATTAAACTTAGAAAAATAGCAGAAGCAACAGCACAGAGGGCATTATTTGTACAAATATTAGATGTAGCTTTTTCACGACGGATATGTTGTTCTCTAGTTTGGAGAGTCATGGTAAAAGCTCTATTACTAGAATTTTTTTCTGTTGTTAAACCTATTATTCGGCCAGGCATGGTACGAGAGAGTTTAAGATCATTCTTTACAGCAAATAACCCAAGCAATGGGCCTCCGAAATTCATAGGCAAACCAAGTGATTGTCCCTCGCCAATAGCAATATCTGCTCCATAATCTCCTGGAGATTTTAAGACACCCAAGGATATTGGATCAACACCTACTACAAATAATCCTCCAAGATCATGGGCCAGATTTCCAATCTTTTCAGCATCTTTTTCGATTATTCCCCAAAAGTTTGGATTTTCTAAATATATACCTGAAATATTTCCTTCACTAGATTTAATTAGCTTTGTTATGGAATCTATGTCAGCTCTTCCCGTTTCTTGATTATAGGAATATGTTTTAATTGAAATAATAGGTCCTTGAGCATAGGTTTGAAGTGTTTGAAATCTTTCTGGCTGTAAATAGCTAGGTACCAAAAAAATTTTTTTCCTTGTTGCTCGTGTACACATCAGAGCAGCTTCTCCGAGAGATGTAGCCATATCATACATAGAGGAATTAACTAATTCCAGTTTAGTAAGATCTGCAATCATTGATTGATATTCCCATAATGCTTGTAGCATTCCTTGAGAAATTTCAGAAGCATAAGGGGTGTATGCAGTATAAAATTCTGAACGGCTTAGTATAGCTGGTATAACTGTTGGTATGAAATGATGATAGATTCCTGCCCCCAAAAAGCTAGTTAATTCGTCAGTAGACTTATTTTTTGTCAGAATTTTTTGTACACGAGATAATGTAACCTTTTCTGAATGAGATTCAGGTATATCAAGTTTTCCTTGAAATCTTAGTTTTTCTGGAATACTCTGAAATAATTCATTTATAGACGATATGCCTATAGTTTTCAACATAGAGTTGATTTGAGCTTCACTCTGAGGAAGAAAGGGGTGTGTAAACCTAGGAATAGAAGTCATATGAGTAATCTCCTGATAATTTCAATAATTAGGTTTAAATTTTTATATGTAGCTCGTCAGAAATCTATTTTATCTTCAAAGAAGTTAAATGATAAAGAATGAGGATAATTTTCTAATTATTGGAAAAATATCAAATATTGGTGATTTTTTGGAAGGCAGATCACTTTTTTCGTTTTCTTCTCATTATAAATGCACTTAATCCAAAAATCACCACTGGTAACATGTAACCTCCTATAGTAAGAACTACATTGGGTTTTATTTTACCTTTAGGAATTTGGGGAAATAGTGGTACCTCTGTAAGTTGTTCTACTCCTGCTAGAAATATATCAACATCATTTGTAAAAAGATATCCTTCAATACCATTTAGTAATATATACGAAACATTCATTGATGGAATCGTGATATCTGTTCTTTCACTGGAAGTTACATTAAAAGTGATTGAGAATAAAATAACAGAATTGTTATATAGCATGCCAAAGTGATGTGAGAATTTATTCGGGTCGTTTCCAATTGTTGAATCAAGGGTAGGTTCACTACTGAAAAGAAATTCAAGATCTGAATGAAAATTTGCCGAAATGGTAAGATTTGGAATATCAAAGACATCTGTATTAGTAACTGAAACACTTACTCTGAGCTGATCATTTTGATATACATAAAGTGAACTAGCAACTTGGTAGATCTGAACAGGAAGAGTAGCGTTTGTACTTAGAGGATAACCGTCTATTTGATTGATAGATCCGCATATAAGGCTGAAAATGAATAATGAAATGAAAATTTGTTTTAATGGGATTTTTTTACCTTCTACCATTAATATTTCTCCTTGGTGAAAGCGTTAGATTGTATTCGCTCTTAAGGAATCACTAGTTTCGTCGTACGTGTGCAATGGAATTCGATTTTAGAAAGTTTCGAGAGAGCTTAAAAATGAATATTTAGAATTAAGTATACTTCTATTGAAGCAGGTGAAAAAAGGATTAAATGAGAAATGCAAATTCAGTAAGCTACTGCAGTACCTTGTAGAGCAATTCGGGTGGCTAAATTAAACAATTCTTCAACATTTTGACCTTGTAGAGCACTAGTTTCGAAATAGGGAACAGAATGTTCAATTGCTAGAGTTTTCGCTTCATTAAACATCACTTCTCTTTTTTGAGCATCCGTTTTATTTCCTACCAAAATGAAAGGAGTATTAGGAGAATGTTTTCTTAATTCGCGAATCCAGTGTTTAACATCAAAAAATGATCCTCGATTTTGTAAGTCAAACACAATTAAAGCAACCCGGGCACCTAAGTAGAAATCTTCCCTGACACAATTAAAACGTTCTTGTCCAGCTAAATCCCATAAAACAAGTTTAATTGATGTTCCTTCTAAAAAAGTTTGATGAACTTCAATATTCAAACCGATTGTGATGTCATAAACATTTGGGATTGATTGGGTACGTAAATGAGAACATAAAGATGTTTTTCCAACTTTTCCATCGCCAATAAGGATCATTTTAGTTGCAATTTCTTGAACGGTCAATTTTGTTCCACCTATAATTGGTATAAGGTAATTATATGACAAGAGAATTAAAGAAACAATATTATAGGGATAATATCTTAGATTGCTTAAATGCAAAGACTAATGTTCTCGATTTTTCAGGAATTTCACTATAGTAGACTCTTATTTTGTTCTAAAAGGAGCTGATTTTGCGATATTAACTCACTAGCCATCGCTACAAGGTCTTGTTTCTCTCGATTAAGCCATTCTCTCAGTTTAAATTTATAAAATGAAATTCGCTTATTAGTTGATAAATAGAAGATTTCTGTCTAAAAAACAACCATAAAAAAAAACAGAAGTTGGTAACCACTTTTGCCATTTATTGAACAAACATTTTCAAAGAAGAAGCATTCTTTTTCAGCAAGTCACTTTCTAGTAGGTTATGAGAAATGTGATCGATTACATGGTCACACTTATCATGTTAAAGTTAACCTTCAATATAATCAACTGGAATCAGCATCACCAATCGATTATAAGATTATAAATGACGTAATCCAACAGGAATTAGCCTTATTGAATCAAAAGATACTGATTCCTAGTGATTCGTCTGATATTCAGATGATTTCTAATTTAAACAATAAAAATTGGAACATTATTGTGAAAGGGAAAAAATATTCCTTTCCTAAACAAGATGTTCAGATTATGGATGGTATTGATCAAACTACAAGTGAAAATATTTCTTATTACCTTCATCAAAGATTTAGTTCTTGGTTACAAAATAAATTTCCTGGATTGATTTCTTCATTGAAAGTTGAAATTTCAGAGAATTTAGGAAATTACTCTAGTTATTCTGCATTAATTTGAATAAATGTACAGTGGTTAATCCCAACGCTTACCTGAAGCGGTAAGATATATTAAAACAAGAACACCTATAATTAAAAAGCCACCTAAGAGAACTAGTATTCCCAACATTAATAAACTAATAATGATTGCGATTAAATCCAATTCTTACTTCTCCCAAAGAAATAAATACGACAAAATTCTTCTACAAAAAAATATACAATTTTGCAAGTATAAAAAACTTACTAGTAAATCTTTCATTATTGTTTCAGGTGACATGGAAATTTCAATAAAAATATGTTAAATTTATTTATTATGAAATTCTTTAACGGGATTAGTCGTTATTGCATATCACTGATTTAATTTGCATAGGATGAGGAGGACAACCAATAATTAATTCTTGGATGTTAAGACGTTTATGTAAGTCTTTCAAGAAAGAATTACCAAAATGAGGCCATACACCTGATCCTTTGACACAATGGCCTATTCCTATCAGTTTAGGTGGAGCTTCCATTGATAGAATTAATTTGTTAAGCTTTGCATAATCCTCAGATGTGAATGCTCCTGTTATTATTACTATAGATTCTTTGGATCTGAGATTTTCTTCCTTTAGAACTGAATTAACCTCAAATGAACAGGCAGAACAATATTTTGTATTAAAAACGACTATTTCTATGATTGTCCGCTCCTAATGCCATACCTATTCTTCTTCATATTTTTCTATTTCATCTTCGATATAACGTTTCAATTTATTGGAATTTCCGAGAGGTATGATATCAGGAGAATTAATTTCTTCCTCGAGCTTGGTTGGTTTAATTCGTACAACCCAATTAGTATATGGATCCTTATTAATTAATTCTGGTTTTTCAATGACTGCTTCATTTACTTCAACAAGAACAGCTGTTAATGGGAGCCGTTGAGGGCCAATAAATTTATCTGTCTCGACAGTTCCAAATGCTTTTCCCTTAGGATATTCTTTACCTAATTTTCGTGTCCGTACATTTAGAATTGGGCCCTGTTTTTGACCGAAATCATCATAACCAACTTCAAAGATATCGTTATCAGGTTTAAACCAGATATGACCAGGATCGTGGGTATAATAGTAGCGATCCAAAGGAAAAAAATACGTATTATCTCGAGTAGATATCTCTAGTTTTTTCTCGCCCAATAGATGTCACCGCGATAGAAGAAATTGTCCATAATGTTGATTAAAATAATATTATAAAATTATTCTGGTTTTGAGATTTTTTACAGTTTTTTATTATAATAATTTACTCATGAAACATTCTTTTTGTATTGTTTATCAATCAGAGAATCTCTTTAATAAGCTGTTCTATTTCTTTCAGAGTCTTTTTATGTGATTCATATAGGTCTACTTGAATTAATCCTTCGGAATGACAAGTTAAACGAATATTTTCTAATTTAAAAACCATTACACTTGGTGTAGCAATTAATACCTTATATTGTTTTTTTATTAAAGATTCTTTGATAGCTGATAATCGAAAATTGTTTGATGGTTTAATTGAGACATACCAGCGTTTGGAGTTATTTGAACAGGGTTTAATTGTAAATCTGGGTGGTATCAAGGCATTTCCTCAAAATGTTTCTCTGTAACTATATTTTAATGAGACCGTTCAATATTTTCATTTTCAAAGCACAAAACCAAAATGAGTAATTGATTTTAGCTCTCAATGTGGTTGTTTAGGAATCGAAATAAATAAATGACGTAATGATTATGAAAGCAGTATGTTTATTATCAGGAGGTATAGATAGTCCCGTTGCAGCTCAGATAGCAGTAAATAACGGAATTAAGCCATTTTTTCTTCATTATCATAACTTTCCATTTAATTCTATTGGAACTTTAGAGAAGGTTGTATCATTGTGTAATATTTTTTCTCAGAAGAATCCAGAAATTTCCTCTTCCTTAGCAATAATACCACATGGTAAGTCACAGGAAACTATATTGAATTCTCTTGAAGGAAAAGAGATTCGTAAAACATGTTTGTTTTGTAGAATTCAAATGTTTATCAAAGCAGAAATATATGCTTCTAGAATTAAAGCTGATGTAATAATAACAGGAGAAATTTTAGGAGAACAAGCGAGTCAAACTTTAGATAATTTAACAATAGTCAATTCAAGAATCCAGATGATTGTACTCAGACCATTACTAGGTTACAATAAGGAAGAAGTAGTTCAGCTATCAAAAAAGTGGGGATATTACACCACCTCAATTTTACCAGGAGGGTGTTGTAGCATCAATCCCAAATATCCAGAAACCAGAGGTAGACTAGGAAATATTGGAAATACATTTGATAAGCTATTTGGTCGATTTGAGGAAGCGACAAACATAGAACTAGGAGAAGTTAATACCTATCCTCTCCCTGTGAATATTGATACTGTTCTTAGCGATATTGAATACTAAACAGCCTCAACTCGTACCATCGTATAAGTATTATAATCTACTAGAACTTTAATATATCCAGAAAGCTCTTGATCAAGGTTTGGATCACCAGTATCAACAAACAGTTTTTTTTCGGGGATATTCTCTAATTTTGAGCGTGTTGCAATAACATCAATATTCTCTATACCAACTAATTTAATCACCTCTGAGCTTAATTGTTGATTGCCCCGACCAAAAATAAAACCCTGCATCCCTATAATAGTAACTACAATTCGAATAGATCTTGCTTTTGTTGTATTAATGAGATTAATTATCTCTGATTCCATCAAATCTTTCCCTAAAATAGTTTGTTTTAGAACCGCATCAATTCCTAACAAAGATTTTTGAGAATGAATCTCTTCATTAAATACTTGAGCTATTTCTTTAATGGTTGAGCCTGAACCAAGCAAATAAAGTGTATCATTGTCTATTAATTCTTTATATGTTTGAATTATTCCGTTTATGTTTGCTTCTTCAGATGAGTCATAAAAACTACATAACTTGCTTGGTTGCATTAAAGCAGGGATTTGTGGTACAAGTGCGACTCCAAAAATTGTTGTTGACAAACGATTATGTCGAAAAGCATCTTCATCCAAATCTACAATTTCTGATTTAATAAGTTGAACTTCTTCATTAACAAATTTTCTGAGAATATGTACAGCTTTCTCAATTCCTTGTGCAAAAACACCAGAGTGCATTTTAACTCCCGATGGAACCCCTAATATTGGAAAATCAGATCCAACTGCTGCTAACACATCTCGAGCTGTCCCATCTCCACCTACAAAAATGAGTAGATCGACTTTAAGCTTCTTAAGTCTTTTTGAAACAGAATATGTATCTTGACTGCTTGTTTTGGAGGGGATTAGAATATCAGAAATCACACGCTTAAAGGGAGTTGGGGTTGAACGTGTCAATGAGGAGAAAATATCTTCTCCCATAATACCTTTCGGTATAATAAATTTAATATTTTTGTATTCTGGAAATTCTGATAATTGTTTTAAGAACCGCTTTGCTCTTTCATCCGCTATAGGATGAGCACCACGCTTTATGGCCTCCTGTAAAATCACTGATGAATCTGTGCCCTTTAATCCTACTTTTCCACCCATTCCAGCAATAGGATTGATAAAAAACCCAATATTTTTCATAATTTACTTGTCTCAAGATTTTTTAATTTATGATGGTTCAAATAATATGAAGATTATTGAAGATTCTTATTACTGGCGCAACAGGATTTATTGGTAAAGCTTTTGTAAAAGAACTGTTGTCAAAGAAAAAGGAGTATAGTGTTTTCTGCGCCGTCAGGAGTAGTTCAAAAAAAGACGATTTAGAAGAACTTGATGTAAATTTTGTTAATTTTGATTTAGATGATATTAAGACTTTTGAAAGTTCTGTAAAAGGAAAAGATATAGTCGTTCATTTTGCTGCTCATTATGATTTTTATGCACAAAGGGATATCCTATTCAATCGAAACGTCGAAGCTTCTAAAGTACTCGCAGAAGTATGCGTGAAAAATGAGGTTAAACATTTTGTTTATTGTTCAACCACTGAAGTTTTAGGTACAAAAGTAGACGCAACTGAAGAAGCTGATTATAATCCCGTTTCCGTTTATGGTGAAAGTAAAGTCGAAGCTGAAAAAACTCTTTTAATGTTGCATAAAGAACGAGGACTTCCCTTAACTATTGCAAGGCCTACAGGTGTTATTGGACCAGGTGAATGCTATCCATTCAACGATTTTATTATTGCTATCGATAAAGGTATTACTTTTTTACCAAGGCTTATTCCTGGGTCTGGAAATGGAACTATTCACTGGACATATATTGATGATGTTGTACAAGGATTTATCAAAATCATTGAGAATAGAGAGAAGTCAATTGGTCAAATCTTTCATCTTACCTCAAATACGCCTCAGACATGGAATGAGATGATAGAAGTTATTTGTGAAAGTCTTGATATAACTGGAAAGAAAAATCATGGAAGGAAGTTTCACATACCAGTAACTCTCGCAAGGATAGGAATGCCTTTATTCACTTTATATTATAAGTTAAGGGGAATTGATAACTTTGTTCTCAAACCTGGTGCAGTAAAAACATTGCAAACAAGTCGCGGGTATATAAATGCAAAAGCGAAGACTATACTGGGTTTTAATCCTACTGTTGATTTTAAAACAGGAGTTACAAACTCCGTAATGTGGTTAAGGAAACAAGGAAGATTAAAATCGTAAAAAGAGACTACTGCAATTATAATTTCAAAGGAAACATTGCAAAACGAGCACCATTACTCTCCACGACAACCAAAATTTCTAATAATTATGCTTCTTAACCATCTCGAATTTGAATTCTAGCAATCAAAGCCTGTGGAATCAAAGTCGAATTCTTTAACTAACTTACCCAATATTGCTATATTTTTCTTAATCGAAGGAGATTCGATATAAAACTTTATTTTTGATTCTGTTCCAGAGAACCTTATTAACACGATCGAATTATCTTTGAAAAACAACTTCATACCATCTAATTCTGATATATCACGGATATCTTTAGACCAGTTCTCTGGCAAGTTTTTAACAAGTTCAAATATTCTTGGTCGCTCTTTATCAGTTATTGCAACCGCTTTTCTTAAAACTTTTCTCTTATCATATTCCTTCATTATTTCTGAAATAGGATTTAACTGTGAAAGCTTTAATAGCTTTAATACAGGGAATAATCCATCAATCCACTTACTAAATTCAGGAAAAATGAGTTTATTGGGTTCAGCTAGAAATAAAATATTATTATTATCAACAAACTCTCTATTTCTACCAATTTTGCTTTGTATAACAATTCCCCCTTTTTTTTCCACTATATCTTTAGTTTGTTTTGTACAATCACTACTTAATACAACTGTATTTCTATTTTGATTAGAATAATTAAAGTGATCAGCGAAAAAACTGATAATTGCTGTTGGGTTGACAAAATGACCTTTTTCATCAATTATAGCGAATCGGTCTCCATCACCATCATGTGCGATACCAATATCGGCATTTTCTCGTATTACTGTTTGTTTAAGAGTATTTAGATTTTCTGCAGAAGGTTCACTAGGTCTTCCTAAAAAAAAAGCGTCCATATCGTTATTAATGGTGATCAAGCTTTTCACACCAATATTTTTAAGAATTTGAGGTGATGTAAGATTAGGAACATTGTTCGCACAATCCAGTACAACTTTCATCGCAAGATTATCAATTTTTATTGATTTAAGAATAAACTTGAAGTAACTATCAAAATGAACTTCATTTCTTTCATGGGAGATTAACCCTACATCCTTCCAAGAGTCTTTGGAAATCAAGGATCTATCTAATTTTACGAACTCTTTTTCAAGAGTTTCTTCTATTCGAAATTCTATTGCTTCTTTACATTCTGTACCATTGAGAAAAAGCTTAATTCCGTTATTAGAGGGTGGATTGTGAGATGCTGTTATCATAATTCCTAAATTTTCTTTGCAATATGAAAGATATGCTAATACAGGTGTAGGAGCTAATCCTATATCTATTATTGAACCTGATTCACTTGAGTATCCACTCATAATAGAAGATTTGAGTAGATCAGAAGTTTTTCTAATATCAGACGCAATGTACGCTGTTGTATCTGTTTTAAGAGTTTTTCCAACAGCTATTCCAAATTTCATACAAAAAGAGGGATTTATTTTATGGAAAGGGCCACGAATACCTGAACTACCAAACCAACGAGTCATTTCTATCACTGAGATTCAGTAGAAAAATTGAAATTGAGACCAGATATATCTATATCGAATATCAATAGCTTAATCTTGAAATTTAGAGTATAGAGTTTAAAATTATCAACTGATTTCAAAGTAGTTTGGTGATTTAGTTAATAACCTATTTCCATTTGAAGTAATAACTGAATTATCTTCTATACCAAGGATTTTTTCATTTTGAACAAATAATTTTGGTTCACACGCAAGAACATTTCCTTGAACTAAATCTGGTCCCTTTGAATAAAA
>JAUUVJ010000314.1 GCA_030589605.1 Candidatus Hodarchaeota archaeon
GAGGGGAAAGTTCTGTTATCATTGATTGTTTTATTGGGAAGATACTAACTTGAGCTTTTCTCACATGTTCAAATTCGATTCTTTGAGTATTTTTTTGTTGTTCGGCTATTTTAGCTGATCGCCATAGGAGTTCAATTGCATAACGAGCATCTCCATTTTCATGCGCAATAGCGGCAATTGTTTTGAGAATGTTTTCTGAAAAAGAATTGACATACAATCCATGTTGGGCTCGATTTAGTAAAATATCAAATAATTGATCCTTATGATAGGATTCAAATATTATCGTTTTTTGTGATAATGATGATTTAAGAGCTAAATCTAAAAGATTATGAAATATTGGATTTCTAGTTACTAGAATCAGTGATATTTGAACATTTTCATCGTTATCTTGCCTTTCATAATACCTAATCAATGAATATAGCACATCCTGTTCCTTTGTATGCGAAATAAGATAATCTATCTCATCTAAGCATATTAACATACTCTGCTTCCGTTCTTCTAGTACTTTGATCAGGTAAGATAGCAATTCATCTGTACTAAAACCACGAATAGGAAAAGCAGGAACAAGTTTCTGTAGAATTGAGGTAAAAATAAGATACCAAGATCTTTGACGACGGCAATTGATATGGAAAAAAACAATATTAGCTGTGTATGAATCCAAATTTTCACTGCAGTACTTTTCTAAGGTTTCTCCAAACTTTTTTACTAGAACTGTCTTACCCATCCCTACTGGACCTTGGATTACTATTTGTTTCCCTACATTGCTAGAATTTTTAGAAATAACCGATTTAAAATGAGTAGCTAATAATTTTAATTCTTCTTCACGATGAATTAAACATTCTGGAATATAATTTGGTTCAAATGCCTTCTCATTTCTAATTATTTCGTTTTTCTGGTCGAAAAATTTAAGCATATCGAATTTTGAATCATCCAATTAATATATCACCGCCAAATGGCTATCAATGATCCTTTTTACATCCTTACATCATAATAAGGAGAATTGGGTAATTTCAATCCTTGTTAACAAAGAAACTTTGATGATGTAAAGAATCAGATAAGAATAATTCGGATTTCTGCAAATTGTAGTCAATCATTTCTTAGGTATATTTAAAGCTCTGATTTTTAACAGCCCTTCTTCCCTATTTTATTATATCCTAGTCTATAATCAAAACCTAGTATCATAGAAGGAACTTTAATTGTGAAATTTCCTATTCTTTGGACTTTAAAAGACTATAATTAAGATGTGACGCTTTTATATATATAAATATCTTAATAGAACTGGAAATATGATTTTTACAAGGATATTTAACGCCCTTTAGAAAATTAATCAGAAATTTGAACAATTTTTAGGAAACAAGGCAATTTTCACTAGTTTAAGTAATCCAGTAAGAGATAACTGAAAATGACAGAATGGAATTTTAGTCTAAAATATTAGAATCTCTGAAGCTGAGGCCCCTTATACTTAAAAAACAATGATCTAAGATTTTTTTAGCATCTTCTGATTATATTTACTTATGAGAAAATCCGACTAAATTTTGGAATAAACCAGAAATGTCTTAGCTTCTGTTTCTAAAAAGGAATACGTAAGTTGATTCACTAGAAAAGGAGGTTTTTCCACTCCACGACGCCTTTACCCACTTAAAACTTCATTAAATCGTTTTCCACGTTTATGGAAATTTTTATTGAGAAATTTAAACTCTTTTTCAATCAAACCTGCACCAAAACTGATAACTAACCGGCCTTCAGGTTCCTAATTTTCTTTGAAAATCATATTTTACTTCGCTATTTGAAACTTCAGTGAGGATTATCTAGATTAAAACACTAAAGTGTGAACCATACATCTAATCAGAAAAAAATTGTGGTAAATGCTTCTTGTGTACTGTCAGGTATTCATCATACATTTGCTCTGCGATGGATAAATCAGGAAGCATTAAGGCAAACGCTTGAAGAGCAAGTTCACGATCTCCTGTTATAGAGGAATTTGTTATTAACTTTGCAATTGAGATTTCTCTTTGACAGAGGGAGGCAATCGCTTCAGGTAACCTACCCACTTTCATGCCTGAAACTCTATATGAGTTTATATAAGCGGGTACTTCAACAATCGCATCATCTGGAAGATTCGTGATTGCTCCTTGATTGGGAATATTTACTAGTGGTTCGTATGCATTCGCATTTGTAAGCATTTCCCCAATAATTGCATCAGCTCTTTCCGTAGGATCGGGTTGAATATCTAATGCTCTTTTACCCGTAATGATTTCATTAATCTGTTTCCACATGTTTTTACGTAGTCTCTTCCCACGTTTGAAGTCATACAATTGAATCCGATATTTTTCCCAATTCTCTTTTAGAAAAGTATATGGTAAGTATTCAGCGAGATGGCAATCTCCAGGAACGGGTAGTAAGCCAAAAATTTTGAACATGTGCTGGGTCAGGGGTTCAAAGTTTGGATGAACATTATTAGCCTCCTGTCGTATTAAGGGATATACATCTTCATTTGTATCTAGTCTGCGTACATCTAACATCCATGTAAAGTGATTTAATCCAGCTGCTTTGATGTCATATTCTCCTGCTGCTTCAACGATAAACTCAGACATTATTCGTTCACTTTTATCGGTCCACTTTACTTCAAAATCGAGATTGGTAGTTATCCCCAGATCATTGGCTAGATATCTTCCTAAAATTCCGTAACCGTGCCATATTTGATGACATAAACCAATCGACTTAATCCCAGCATATTCCGCTGCGTAACCAATTCTAGGTACGGGATTGGTAAAATTAAGTAACCAGCTATTGGGGGCAAGATCATGAATATCATTCAGGATTGGCATGATAAAAGCTAATCCCCTTGCAGTTTGGCCGAATGAACCCATTAATCCATTTTCCGCATAATGGTAATAATCATATTTTTTAGCTATTTGAAAATCCTTAAGCCAAGTTTCTTCTCTATCAATCGCTACTGAAAGAATGACAAAATCCGCATCTCTCAAGGCCTCCTTACGATCAAGATAAGATTCAATTTTTGGGGTGGAATTCCATTCCCGCTTCATAAGCTCTCCTAATTTTTTGATTGTCTTCAGATTCTGTTCCTGAATGTCTACTAATTTTATAGTCGTATTTTGTAGATCTTCGTGAGCAATGAGACCGCTTAAATTGATCAATCCAAAGCTTGCACTTCCTGCCCCTATTATTACAATGTTCGCATCTGAATCCATTAGAAAGCCTCTGATTAAAGGGACATTGATTTCCTAGTTGTAGGAATAATTCCAACTAACCTCTTTTAGATTAATATTCTCTCGAATGATGAGTAAGTCACCATTGGAGAGAAATGACGGAGCTGGCCCATAAGCATTTAATTTCTGAGCCAAATGTTTTTCTATGTCATCAAAACAAGAAACACACTCGTTAGAAAATGGATTTCGTCACTATCCATCACGAATAGTTCAAGTTTTTAAAATTACCCATCTGACCCGTATTCTTGGGAAATACATTCAAAAGATCGATACAGACCAATACCGAAAAGAATTTACCAGTGAACAGTGGATTAAAAGTCTTTTCTTGATGCAGATTCAGAAGTTCGAAGCGGTACGACCCTTTGTTCGTCAGCTCGAGCAAAACAACTCTTGGCAAGCAATTTGTGGCTATCAGGGAAATCAAATCATCTTCGATGCTAAGCTTGAACGTCCTATTAAACATGATACTAATCCCCTTTCTTATCTCTATCCTCCTCCAGTTCCTTAATTTTCTATCATCAAAAATTGTTAATCTTTTTTGTTACTATCTTCTTTTTTAGAGCGTCCTCCGCCTTATTTTTCTATCTACCACATTACTTTTCGATTTTCACTACCATTAATTATTGCCCAAGCAAAAATATATTAAAAAACGCTTAAAAACTTCTCCACTGCCTCGCTATTCAAAAAGTATTCATATGAAAAGTATAAAAAAGATAAATTTATACATTATTGATAATTCATTTATGGAGAAATAAAAAATGACAGAACCTACAAAAGAGGCTAAGAAACAGCCTCCTAAACCGAAAGATTATATTATCGTACGAGGGTATCCAGAAACTCTATTCTTCTATCCAAGTATGATTGTTTCATTTATAGCCTTCTTAGTCGCAATTCTTCCTCCATTCGATACAAATACAGAATTTAACGCTCTAATCGGAACATTATTCTTTGCTGTATTTGCTTTCAATTTTATCATTGTCGCTTTTGATTTTGGTGTTGGAAAAACTGCTATAATTGCATTTGGGGTAATTATTCTAGTTTTAGCGTCTATTATCCTTCAAGATGTACTTAATTTAGAGATGGGCGGATTTTCTATTCCAGAAATAACTGCCTCTAAGGAGTTCTACTTTTTCTTTTCTTTATTGGTCGGCCTACATCTGATTCTTATCTGGATTTACAGTCGGTTAGATTATTGGATGATATCTCCTACAGAAATCTATCATCATCGTGGCATTCTGTGAGATGAAAGACGTTTTGGTAACGCTCAACATGCTCATATAGAAAAAACTACCCCTGATATTTTTGAAAAGATGCTTTTCTTAAGCGGAGATCTGTTCATAAAACCTGAAACCGATCCACATATCTTTCGTATTGCCAATGTCTTTAAAATAAATTCTAAAGAGAAAGAAATCAGACAAATCCTTTCATACGTTCCTGATAAACGTTTAGATGTTTAAACGTTCTTTTTTCATTTTTTTATCTTCTTTCTTTTTTTTTTGTCATTTCAGACTATCTTTTCAAAGAACTCACTTTATGACAGATCCAGGAGGTATTATTTTTTCCGATGTAATAATTACTCCAGCTGATAATACTGTATTTGATCCTATTGTACAACCAGGTCCAATAACTCCCCCTAATTTATGGTATTCTCTTCCTTTTATTAACTTTGAAATCCTTCTTTTATCATCATCCTCTAATATATTTCTAGTAGTAACACCTGAACCGAGATTAACATTTTCTCCAATGACACTATCACCAACAAAAGATAAACGACCGATTTTTGTTCCTGGTTGTATGATAGAATTTTTTACTTCAACTGAATAACCAATTACACAATCACGTTCTATGCTTGTATGATCTCTAATTAGACTATTTGTTCCTATATAGCTGTTTTTTCCAATATAACAAGGACCAATTATTACTGCATTATTATCAATTACCACGTTTTCCTCAATCAATGCAACACCAGAAATATGCGCTGAGGGTGAAATTTTAGCTGTTTTGTGGATACTGGCATATTCAAGATTTTTAAATATGCTTTTATTTGCTGCAAGCATATCCCATGGATAGCCAACATCGATCCACTCATCTTGCCAAACTGAAGCGCAGATTCTTCGTTGTTCTTTTAATAATCTAGCTAATGCAGTAGTGAGTTTACCTTCTTCTGCGAGAAGATCAAAAAATTCACCTGGTAAAACTGAA
>JAUUVJ010000437.1 GCA_030589605.1 Candidatus Hodarchaeota archaeon
GAAAGAGTTCTATCTTTGGATCTTCAGAATTATCAAGTCCATCCATCTCATGTAAACCGATTTCGAATGTTTTTCCTTTTCTCTTGAAAGTTGTTGCACAACCTCCAACTTTATAGTGTTGTTCTATCAATAGAACTTTTTTACCTTCTTTTGCTAGTTTAGCTCCCGCAATTAATCCTCCTAGTCCAGCCCCTATTATTATTATATCTGAATGATCCATTGATCTCACCAATTAAGTGTTCGAGAAAAACTTAATGATCTCGAGTTTCTCAATCTTAAAAAAGTTCCTTCCTGTTTATCTTATTTAGGGTTTATTCAAAATGTGCTTATGATTAAAAACAGAAATTCAATTAGTCAAAATAATTGCGAGTAATATCTATTCAATTTGTAAACTGAAGTCTCGTTGTACCAAGTAAAAACTGATTCTAGATACCATAATCTTTTATCAGAAGTATTCTGACTCTGAATTCCTTGTAATTTGCAACATTATATTAATAATTCAAGCTTAATGGAAAGAGGATAGACGATTGCCTCAAAAGGTAAAAATAATTGATCGGTTTTCACGGAAATTATTAAAAAATAATTTAAATGTAGGACTAGGAGAAATTGCGATTGGAGAGTCAGATATTTGTTTACGAGTTCCTATGTTGGGTAGTTGTATTGCTTTAGTTATATATATTCAAAATCAACCTGTTGAGTCAAGAATTGCAATGATGGCTCATATCATGTATCCAAATTCTAATTTTCCTGTGAATCCTTCTCAAGAGGTTATTGGTGAAGGAAAATATGCTGATATAGCCTTACTAGCGATGATAAAAAAACTAGAAAGTAGAGGGTTTAATAAACGCCTTATGATAGCAAAAATGGCAGGTGGTGTGATAAACCCTTCAATGAAATATCCTCATCTGCATACTAATGAACCTGCTATTATTGAGTTACTAAATCGAGAAAAAATTTCACTAAAAGCTTCTTATACAGGTGGAACTGAAGGGTTGGAAGCTATATTCAAAACAAAAGAGTACAAACTATACGTTACCCCAAAAAAAGCTCAAACTGTGATTCTCTAGCCTATAAGATACTGAAGGAGTAAGATAATGTACCCTGATCCAGAAAATGTCGTGTTGATCAAGCGTCACCTTAAAAGCAAAGGATTTGGGGATGTTTATTCTGAAAGCTCCTTAATGAATGGTCTTCATAGTAGAATGGCGAGAAAAAGATGTTTAACATATAAAGACTACTTAGATTTGTTACGGGATGAAGAAGAATTTAATGTTTTTTCTAATAATTTATCTATTAATGTTACAAGCTTTTTCAGAGATCTTTTTGTTTTTGAATCCTTTTTAGAATTTTTGAAAATTTATATGACCGAAATAATTGATCGTAAGGAACTATCGGATATTGAAATTTGGAGCGCTGGATGTGCAAATGGATCAGAGCCATATACTATTGCAATGATTCTTCACAAAGCATTCGAACATCAACTTTCTCGATATAATATCAAAATCTATGCTACTGATGTAAATAATGATATCCTAAGCATAGCAAATTCAGGGGTTTATTCACAGACACTAGAAAAAGATGTTCCCCATTCATATTTGGATAAATTTTTTCATCAATCTAATTCTAAATTTGTTATTTCAGACAAGATTAGAAAAATGGTTACATTTACTTACCTTGATCTCCTATCTGATTCCTTTCCATTTAATGAATTAGACATCATCTTTTGTCGATATGTTCTAATGTATTTTCAAAAATCCCATCAAAAGAAACTGATAAAAAGATATTATGAATTATTAAAACCAGGTGGATTTTTGATACTTGGAACTACAGACCCTATACCGTCATCAGAGCAAAATATATTTATACAATTATCCGATCATGATTTATTTATTCCTTTATCAAATAAAGATAGAATTTACCAAAAACCATTGAGTCAAGAACAACGTGAAAGAATTCTAGCTTCTTTCCCTGAAGAAATCTTTTTTTGTGAATGGTGTGGAAAGCATTTTTATACTGTTAAAATGCTGAATTATCATTTAAAACAATCTTCATGTCGTAAAGGTGTACTACATTGCTATATCTGCGGTAATACGCATTATAGTCGAACTGGTTTAGTAGCACATCTTAAATATTCACATTATATTGATCAAAATGATCCTATGTCACTTGTTTTTAATAGAAATATCAGAAAAACGAGATTGAGTAAATAGGTATTCTTTTGAATTTAATAACTCAATTAACTATTGAATTTCTACAAATCGAAATTGGAATTCTTTATTGTCGATTTCTAAAATAGCAACAGTATTACGAGGAGCAAAATACTTATCGGTTGGCGATCCAGGATTTATAATCTGGATACCATTTAATTATTTAGCTTCAGGTTTATGAGTATGACCAGATATAATAATATCTAGAAGAGAAATATCATTCTTGAATGAGTCAAGTAAACGTTCAAAATATCCTGAATACCCACCACTCCCATGAGTAATTCCAAGATTTAAATTTTCAATTTCAATAATTTTTTTGGTTGGAAAGCGAGATTTCACTTCTTGATGACACATATTTCCATGAACAGCTTCCAGTGGGGCAATTTTCTCAAGTACTGAAACAATAGAAAGATCTTCAAAATCTCCAGCGTGAATAATTAAATCTACTTTTGCATCATTAAACGCTTTAATTACTTCTTTGGGGAGTTTTTTACGCCTATTTGGAATATGTGTATCAGATATTAATCCAATTACTCTCATTTTGAATCATCCAAAGATCAATGATTGAATAACAACTGGAAAAACACGATTTTCAATAATGGGTTCTCCAATTTCAATGAAATCACCTTC
>JAUUVJ010000300.1 GCA_030589605.1 Candidatus Hodarchaeota archaeon
CCTAAAAAAACTGTTTTATGAGAAGATCCTCCATCAGATTTGATAGATTCCTTCATTATCAATTGAAGTTTCTCTAGAACTTCAGGATCGCCTGTTATTTTCGTTTTTATAGGTTTAATAATAGGAGCTTGAATTTTTTGGATTTGTTGATGTACGACTATTTTTGCTGGTTCACGGATCGTCATCCCAAGTTCATGGAATTCTTCAACCTCACCAACCTCTTTATTATCTACAAATTCACTTTTCGCTATTTTCGGGATAACGAGTTCAAATATTCTACCGAATGCTTTTGTGACAGTTTCAGGTTTATATATTGTAGTTCTAAAGAATAATAATTTTTTATTACTTTCCAATTGAAATTGTTCTTTTAGCTGTTCATGAATACTCTCGTAATTAGGACTATTACGAACTAAATCGTTCTTATGCAAGAAAATAAAAATTTCTGCGCTCGGAGAATAGGTTTTGAGCTTATCTAAGGACGCTCGAAAATAATCAAGTGCATTATTTCTCGTACTACGGTTGGCAGTATCAATGAGAAAGATAAAGATTTGTACACTACTAAATATAAAAGGACTAAAACTACTCAAAAACCTTTTTAAGAATACTTTTTGCCCTCCTAGGTCTACTATAGTTATTGGTACTTCATTTATTGTTATTGAGAGTCTCTCATAGTTTAATGTTGCTGATAGCCTGTTAACATCTTCTGTTTTTTGCCTTAAAAAGAAGATTCGTTTAACAGCAGTTTTTCCTGCCTCACTTAATCCCGCAATAAGAATTTTATAACCCAAATGTGCTGCAATTTCAGTTTTTGATACCCATTCAGACATTTGATTCTTACCCTGTTAGATAGACTTATTAATAATCTTCTAGAAAATAATAATGTAATTTAGTTTAAATTTTGGCATTTTCTACTTTTCTGTACAAACAAATTGAGTTATATATCACATGATTTAGGAAGAAATTAAATATTAAAATTCACATTTCTACTTTGAATAGTTAAACCTTTAAAGCTTATCAAATGAATAACAAATAACGTGATATTCATTCAATTCTAATAATACTAGATTTTTATCTTATACAAAGCATATAACACATATGAGGTAGAATTTTTTGGGATTACCAGCATCACTACAAAAAGTACTGTTTATGGGTCTAGGTGCAAGTGGTAAGAGCAGCATACGATCCGTAGCTTTTGAGGGGAAATCCCCTGAAGAGGTTAAAGACTATAGTGCCACAATAAATTACACTCGATCCACCAAGAATATTATCGATAGTGCTTTCCAAATTTTTGATTGCGGAGGGCAAGAGAGTTTTATCTCTGTATTTATTGGAGAACAAGCTGAATTTATTTTCACTGATGTAACCATCTTGATCTGGGTAGTAGACGTTAGTAATTTTGATGAGGTATCAACCTCTAAATTCTATTTCGATCACGCTGCAAATCGTTTACATCAATATTCTCCTGAAGCGGAAATTTTCTGTTTGTTTCACAAGGTTGATCTGCTATTACCAGATATGTTTGATCAAGTTATGGAAACAATGCGAGATTACTTTGTTCCTCCATCAGATCAAATAACTATTAAATATTACTCCACATCTATTTTTAATGCTTCAATTTTTATTACGATTGGTGAAATAATTCAAACACTAATCCTAAAAAATACTAAAGCGAAAACCGTCTCAGAAGCTCTCCAAGAATTTATGCAAACTAATAAAGAACTATCAGGAGTAGCAGTTTACACTCATGACGGGTTACCTGTTTTTGAAGAAGGAATGCTAACAGATAAGATAGTAGTACCTGCAAATTTATGGCTAACGAACCTTGATCGTCTAAAAACTGAATTTTCTTCTGATACGTTCAAAACAACATTAGAAACCAACGATTATTTATTTGTGTTTCAGAAGATAAAATCAGAGCTTTTTCTTACAGGTGTCGCTCAGAAGGTTTCTCCAATGCAGTATGTTTTAATCAAAATGGAAAAGCTTGCAGAGCTTGTAAACCAACTATTATGATTAAATAATCTAATTAAACCGAAGGATATCATTTTCCATGATAGCTTTAGGCAAAATATTCGATTTTATTAAATATTCCATTAGTTCATGTAGGAATTTTTCAGACAAACCAGTCTGTAGTGCTAATTCATTTAGATCTAAGGTCATTTTTTTATCAAATGCTTGAATGATGTTGGATGCTATTTTATCGCGAACAGGGGTCAATTGATGATCAAGAAATTCATTAATTTCGTCAAAAGAAATTTTATCAGTTAGACGAATTCTTAAATGGTCACTATAATCTTGATGCACTATTAATCCTTCCTTGGATAATATACGTTGAATTGTAAACGATTCTGTAATCGCTTCTACCTTATAAAGTGCACCCTTAGGCATTTTATTCTTAAATTCATTAACTATCCGAATATAATCCATTTTTTGCCCTGGTGTGGTCTTTTCTCGGATTAATAAATCTATCTTTTTGGAATTATTATCAATTATAACCAACGGGGCTTGATCTGACACTAATGCTAAATTAATAAAGGGTTCAACGTTTTTCTCTGGCGTTAAATAATACGGCTCAACTCCAGTTTCTATTATTTTAAATTTAGAATTAATTTTTAATAAAACGTCTTCATTACGAAGGTCTTCATCTGTTTTAATTTTGTAAATTCTAAGGATCCGACGAATCGTTTGTTTAATAAGACTGATATAACTTACAGTTTTATTTGATCTTGTTATAATCCAGAAAACTACCAATCGCCCTGTTCTTATTATTCTCGCGTCTTCAGAATGCAACGCATCTAATGTCAAAAAGAAACCGATTGTAATATAAGGATCCCTTGGAGTAGGGATTGGGCCATATGAACGGATTTCGCCTTTTTCTATGGCAGTTTCAGTTCCTAGGGTTGTCATTCCTTTCACTGCCACATTTAAAGCCTCAACATGAGATAAAGGTGAAGAATTAAAGATATTGGACGGACCAAAGTCTTCAAAAAGACTTATAATTATTCCATCAATTAATCCGCTATTATCTTGGCTCATATGAGTTCACAAAAGTTTTATTTCTGGATTTTCGAATCAGATATTGTAGATGATTTTAAATATGCCTTTTAAGAGCTTTAATAGATCCTTTACAGTCTATTAAAACATATCATTATTGGTTTCATAGGAAGAAAGCAATTCAACTTTTTGAGAGGTAGAATCCGCTTATCCAATTTATCCAAAATATTAATATTAATATGTACTGATAAAATAATCTAATTAAGACTCGGCTTTAACGGAGAATCAGGTTTATTTATTGCGTAAACTTGAGATTGTAGAGATTGAAAACAGTTACTTAAACTTTTTTACCCCCGCTGTGATTATTGCAACAGGTTATTTTCTCTATAATCTATTCATCTATCCACTAGTGATCATCCAATGGTTGTCTTATGAGAATAAGATTGATATTTCAATGATAGACTTTTAAACACTTATCATCCCAAATATCACTTGTTTATTAGGTGTTTTATTCATTTATCTTATCATCATACCTCGTTTAAAAGTAGTAGATGCAGAATATCGACCTGCAAGACAATCTGGTTAGAAATGCTTATTCTTAGAGAATTCAGAGCGAGTTTCAAATTTGCGCCTCATTTTTTAGGCTAATCTCAAATTAAATATGTGTTACCCCTATAATAATTCTGACGGGTCAATCTGTCTTGACATAGCCTTTTGAGTCATCCAATCCCTAACTGTTACAGGGGGTTCTGTTTTTTCTTCTCTTTCAACTAAAGTTAAAGCGTCTTCAGGGCATTCAATGGCACACACTCCACAACCAACACATCTTTGTAGATCTACTGTACACATATCGCTATCTACCTCTAATGCATCGAATTTACATCGATCGACACAAACACCACAACCCACACATAATTCTTCATCGATGGATATTTGATAATTAGATTTAACAAATGCAAAAGGTTGATTTCTTTCAGAAACGGTTCTAATGATCGCACAGCAGCAGGAACAGCAATTGCAAATGTAATAATGACCTGATTGGACATTCATTGAACAATGTACAAGACCAGCTTTTTCTGCTTTGTAAAGATATTCAAAAGCTTGTTTCTTTGAAATAACCTGGTTATTTTTATTCTCAGCAATTTGGTTTTCTTTTTTTCCTAAAACTAAACAGACTGTTGATGGATAGCTACATGGTTTTTCGAGAAGTCCTTGTTGCTTTTTACAGATACACTCTCGTACTCCCCAACTTTTAGCATTCTCTATCATTTCTTCTGCTTTCTCATAAGGGTGAACAACCAATTCAGCATTGATAGCTTGATTTATTGGGATTACTTTGAAAATTGGAGGTTCAGTTTCAAATAGACTATATTTTCCTTTCTGAAAGAGGTCTTCTTGCAGTTGAGCAAATTCTTTATCCATCCGTTCAACTTGCTCTTCATAGATTCCAACCACATAGGGGAAAAGTCCATAACGCCGTCCAGTACTTGTATTTATCGGATGAACTAATCCTTTGTTTACCATTTCCTCCAATTTTTCAACCAAACCTGGTAATGGTAAGTCTAATCTTTCCGATAATTCTTCCACTGTTTCAGCCCATAACTTCATTCTTCTTACAATATCCGCTTCCTCTTCTGTGAACAGCCATTTAAGAAGTCGTATGTGAGTACCATCTTCTGTTAAAATAAAACCTTCAGGAATCTTGTTTAAAGTCTCTGCTAATTTTTGATAAACACTGGAATCATTTTCAGTTTTACTTGTCATTTTAAAGCCTCATTCAAACTAAGATCTAAAATTTGCTTTGAATAGACACCTTCAATCTATGAATTAATATAAATATTGCACTTATTTCAACTTCTAGGATGATTTCTTATTTAAATGAAGAGATCATCTATAAGAGTGAATAATTTCCCTTTAGCCAATTATTGATCTCAAAATCGATAACATACTCCTGGTTCACAGGATGATTCAAAAATTGCATAACAGAAATGAGTTCTTCAAACAATTCAATACTTTTTCTAAAAACTTCATCAAGAAAACGTTTTTTCTCCTCTGGCTTACGGGAAAAAATAGATTTTGATAAGATATGTCTTGCATTACTAAGAATTTCAACCCCTACTTTAAGCTGTGCCGTTCTTTCTTTTTGCATTGCTGATAGAAAGGGCTCATTATTACGTATTTGCCATTTTTTTATAGCACGCCAAAGTATACCCTTAAGTATAAAATCTTCAAGAGGGATTAAGTAAGTTAATTCTTCGACAATCTCATGAAATACTAATTTATAATCATCGGATAAAAAAATGTTTTTTAAATTGCCTTCTGCAAGTTTAATACGATCTTCAACTGGAATTTCAGGTAAATCAAACATCGAGCATACTTTATGAAGCTCTTTGGTAGAAATGATAATATTCCGTGCAATATCTTTAATATTATCAATCCTTTCTTGATGTTCTTTAATTCCCATTCAATCTCCTCTTTGGTTTAGAATGTGATTTGATTTACTGTTTAGTTTTACAAAAACCAATTATGTACTATTTAAAAGGGTATCTATTTTTAGAGGTTCTATATAAAGGATTCAGAATTAACATTAATTACACATTATTTGATTACCACTTTAAGATACGAAGTATATGATATATTATATTCCGAGA
>JAUUVJ010000207.1 GCA_030589605.1 Candidatus Hodarchaeota archaeon
AACTTCAACAGTATATAGAACCAATAAAAGTTGAGGTATATGGGGATGAAAAGGAGAAAAAGACAGTAAAAATTATTAAAAATGGATTAAAATATTTTCAAGAGAAAAAAAATATCAATCTCATATTAATAGACACCACGGGACGTCATAAAGAAGAAACAGCTTTACTAAAAGAAATGCAAGATATTAGTAAAGTAGCAAATCCAAGCGAAATTATTTTAGTCGTTGATGCGACAATAGGACAACAGGCTCAAGCTCAAGCAGATGCTTTCAATCGTGCAACACCAGTAGGGTCTATAATTCTAACAAAAATGGATGGTTCAGCTAAAGGAGGAGGAGCAATCTCCGCAGTAGCAATAACAGGAGCAAAAATACGATTTTATGGTGAAGGAGAAAAAATACAAGATTTAGTAGAATTCAATCCAATACGTTTTGTAGGATCATTATTAGGTATGGGAGATCTAGAGGGTTTGATTAATACTGTCAACGATGCATTTGACAAAGAAGATACTACAGAACTACGTGATGCGTTTAAAAAGGGAAAATTAACTCTTAGGCACTTCAAAATGCAAATGGAAAGCGCTAGTAAACAAACATCAATAGGAAAAATTGTATCGAAAATTCCAGGGGTAAGTGGAATGTTAGGAAAACAACCAAATATCGAAGAGGAGGGGCAAAAAAATATGATACGGTTTATTGCCATTTGTTCCTCAATGACCAATGAAGAATTAGACAATGCACGTATAATCAAAGGAAAACGAATTCAAAGGATAGCTAAAGGCTCTGGAACATCTCCTCAGGAAGTTAAATTACTATTAAACCAGTTTAATACCATGTCTAAGCAATTGAAAATGATGAGAAAGATGAGAGGAAGACGAGGTGGACCAGGAGGAGGAGGTCCACCTGGTATGGAAGGATTATTTGGATAATTTACAAAGAAAATTAGTGAAATGCTCCGACCGGGATTTGAACCCGGGTTTCCTACTTATAGGTTGTAATAACCCCTTAAGACTTAGGGGTGAGAGCCCTAAATGATGGGCCAAGTTCTGCTATTTAGTTGTGAATACTAAATACCTACACTATCGGAGCCTAACTCACGATCAATCATTCATTGTATGAAAAAATGCTGGGGGGGGGCTTTGAACCCCCGACTTCAGGATGTCCCATCCGTAAGCGCAATTATTGCCCTTTCAATGATGTGAGACTTATTCTCAGATTATGAGTCCTGCGCTATCGGCGTTCTGACTGTGGACAGTCTGAGTATACCAGGCTAAGCCACCCCAGCACGCATCCATTGTGACTGTTGCTGTACTGAAGAAGTTTTTCAGCATTTGGTTCATCACCGACTTAAGAATTAAAAGATTGTCCTGAACAATAAGTGTATATGTAAAGGATATGGATTTAAAAAATTGCTAAATAAAAGTCAATCAGTGCTAATTCCTCGTATATCACCGTATACTTAGCACTGCTATAACAATACTATCTCTTCTGTTCAGGAAGTAGATAATAAGCCCCGATGGTGTAGTTTGGCCTAGCATTGATGGCTGTCAAAGACTTATCAAGTCTGACAGTCTGCAGAACCCATCCGACTCGGGTTCAAAAAAATAAACGTGCTGTTTATTTATGGAAATCCCGATCGGGGCGTCATCATAATCAGGGCGCATAGCTCAGCCAGGTAGAGCGACAGGCTTTTAATGGTTGATTTTTGTCAACTAAAAGAAACCTGTTGGCCGGGGGTTCAACAGTTTATCCGAACTGCGTGTTCGTAACTGAAATTCCCTCTGCGCCCGTTTAGTTTTTTTCTTTATCTTTGTTGTTATTGTATTTTCTCATTCTTTATCGTTTTTTTCTTCTTGGTGAGAAAAATTCATTAGCATAAGTAAACCTAAAGAAATTGTTGACATACCAGCTCCATAAATAAAAGCATAACTTTCGTTCTTACTGTATAAAAAGCCTGCGATTAATCCTCCTGCTATCCCAGCAAACCCTGTAATCGTTTGCAGTAATCCAATTCCAGTCCCTCGGAGATTTGAGGGGAGTAAATCCACCGCAAATGCTTTTTGGACTCCATCTGTTGCTGCATTAAAAGCACCATAGATTCCAAAGAAAATGAAAAGAAAAATCAAATCAGTTGTAAAGACAAAACCAGTACATGTAAGCATGAAAAGACTTAATCCAACTGCAAAGATAGCTTTTCGTCCATATATATCAGACCATTTGCCGAAAGGGATTGATAACACGGTATAAATAATATTAAACCATATGAAAATTAAGATAGGAATACCCATTAGCATTAATAGTGGAGTATTTTCATCAATGCCTAACACTACTGTTTGAGTATGAAAAATAAATAAAAGAATGGTAAAATTAGCTAAACCAAAGAATATTGATACAATTAAGAATTTATATTAGTCTTTTGGTAATTTTCTCAAGTTTTGTACTAAACTACTTCTACTCTTTTCTTCTTTCAAGTAAGCTGTTTTATCTTCGGAGAGAAATAAAATAGGAATGACCGCTGCAAGCGAAATAAATGCAGAAAATATAATAATTATTTGTAATATACCGATTTCATCATTAACGAAATCAAAAAATAAGACCAATATGCCTAATGCTAAAAAAGATCCAACAATAGCACCTGCTGTGTCCATCATCCTATGAAATCCAAAAGCTTGCCCTCTCATTTCGAATGGAATAGAATCTGCGAGTAAAGAGTCTCTTGGAGCCCCTCGTATCCCTTTTCCTAAACGCTCTGTTGGTTTTAAGACAAGCACTTGTTCCCATCGATTAGATAATCCTATTCCAAGTTTTGCGAAGAAAGGAATACCATATCCTATAGCTATCAATTCTTTTCTTCTTCCTGTTCTATCAGCTAAATAACCAGAAAAAACCTTCACAATATTAGCTACAGCATCTCCTAAACCTCCAACAAGTCCTACAATGACACTTGAACCACCTGGAAGAGCTGCAATAAACAATGGTAGTACAGGAGTCATCATTTCTCCTGAAACATCGGCAAAAAATGAAACTAATCCTAATAATAAAACATTGCCAGTGAACCAAGCTCGTGAATTGTTTTTACTTGAATTATCAGCTAACTGAGATTCTGTATCCAAAAAATTCATTTCCTGAAAATTATTGAAGTATACCACAATTTAATTTCATGTCTTTAAAAATTTATGAAAACATACTGCTTTTAAAATTCAATTGGAATAGGAGATATGTTAAACTATACATTAATCGCTTCTATTTGATGATCCAAAATGAGAATTGTATTGATTGGAAAGCCTGATTTTGCTGGTAAAATTGCAGAACTAATCCCAAATTCAAATTTTATAGAAATTGAGGAAAGAGTTTTTCCTGATGGTGAAGTTTGTCCTCGGCTTTTATTAGTAGATGAAGACCAAGTTAAGGATAATCATGCAATAGTAATTTTGCAACTAGGATCTGATCAACCGAAAAATCAATATTTAATTTCCCTTCTTTGGACGATCTATAATATTAAACGATACCATCCTGCGAAAATAACCTGTATGATGCCATATCATCTATACGCAAGACAAGATGGGGAAAACCGAAAGGGAGAACCTGTTTCTTGTCGTTATATGAGTTTAGCATTAGAAGCAGCAGGAATGGATGCTTTTATGACACTTTCTTCCCATATATATGGCAAGGTAGATATTAATGAATTCTTCTCGAAAGCTAAAGCATATGATATATCAGCAATCCCTCATCTAGTAAGTTCCCTAAAATCACATGTTTCATCTCCTCACGAAGTTATCTGTTTTTCTCCTGATGAAGGTGCTATAAGACTGGCAAAAGAGGCTGCAAACGCTATTAATTCTCCCTTTTACGGTGCAATTAAAAAGAAAAGAGATCCTGATACAGGGGAAATAACTCAAACTCTTTCTGGAACCGATGTTGTGATTCGAAACCGATCTGTTTTAATTATTGACGATATGGTAAGCTCAGGTGGTACTATGATTGGAGCAGCAAAAATTTTGAAAGAATATGGTGCAAAAGAAGTGATTTTTGCTTATATTCACGCAGTTCATTCCCCTGATGATTTCAAAAATATAATAAAGGCTGATCCATCTGTTGTTCTTGCCACCGATACAATAAAGACAAATTTAGATGGTTTAACTACTGTAAGTGTAATTCCTCTTGTCAGCAATTGGATAAAACAAAATATCTAATCCATTCTTCCAGAGAAGAGATATTGAATAGATAATTATTTCGTTATATGCTTGTCGATAAGATCACGAACCGCTGAACGTACGAATTCGGAGCGATTAGGATATTTTCCATTTCTAACTAGTTCAGCCATGGCATCGATTTGTTCTTCTTCGACATATAACGTTACAGTCCTCAATAGTTAACCCTCAAAAGAATAGTGAGCAATATTTCCTTTCCCTCAGGCCAATAAAAAATGTTGCGCCTACCAAATTAAATTGGTTCAAATTGCGATGAATAGCACAGAAAATAGGAATAAATCCGTTCTAGTTCTCAATTACGGTTGTAGCGCCAATCGTGCAATTGCAGAGGGATTAATAGGCACTTTAAAAAATAATTTGTATCCTATTGCTGAATCTGTCGAAGAAGCTGAAGTGATTATTGTTAATACATGTATAGTAAAACAGAATACTGAACATAGAATGAAAAGTCTTTTATTATCACTTCCTCAAAGCAAGAATCTAATAGTAACTGGTTGCCTTCCTGTGGTTATGAGGAATTGGATTATTCGAAGTGTCCCTCATGCGAAAGTACTACTTCCTGAATCAGCTAATCAGATTATTGAACTACTAAATAAAGAATCTGTGAATGAATATAAGATTGTAGATCCTTCTGTTTGGTCACAGCTATATACTGACCGAATTCACTATTATAACCCAATTATAACACCCATTGAGATATCACGGGGTTGTTTATCAAACTGTGCTTACTGTATTGTTAAAAAAGTGAAAGGTAAAATACGCTCACGTTCACAAGAGTCGATTTTATCAGAAATTCGTTCAGTTATTAACAAGGGGAGTAAAGAAATTTGGATTACTTCCCAAGATACAGGAACTTACGGATGGGATTTTACCCCAAAACAGTTTTTACCATCTCTTATCAAATCTATCACATCAATAGAAGGTAAGTTTTTTGTACGGCTAGGAATGATGACTCCAAATAATCTTAAGTACTTTAGATCTGAGTTAATATCGCAATTAAACAATAAAAAAATATTTAATTTTCTCCATCTGCCTATTCAGTCTGGATCAGATTCAATACTTCATACAATGAGAAGGAAAGAATCAAGTAACTATTTCATAGAACTTGTAAGTTCATTAAGACAGGAAGTTAAGGAATTAGTCATTGCAACTGATATTATAGTTGGCTTTCCAGGTGAAACAATAGCTGATTTTAGTGCAACAAAGAAACTTTTACAGCAGGTTAAACCTCTTATTGTAAACATTTCCAAATATACTGATCGACCTGGAACTACTGCTGCGAAAATGTCTCCTAAAATCCCCACAAAGATAAAATCCAGTCGTAGTAGAGAATTAAGTAAACTTACCAAAAAAATAACAGAAACAAATCTGAAAAAATGGATTGGATGGAAAGGGACTGCAATAATAGATGAGATTGGGAAAAAGCATGACCAATTTATTGGAAGAAATACTTCATATCTAACCGTGGTAATTGAGGATAAATTGCTATCATTAGGTCAATTAATAGAAATCGAAATAACAGATAGTGGTTCAACATATCTAATTGGAGAAAAAAACAATTAAATTGTATTAAAATACAGAAGAGGTGCGGGGGAAGGGGTTTTCATCCAGAAAAATCACGTTTCAATGAATTTTGAACCCTCGAACGTCTACACGACTGGATCTTAAGTCCAGCGCCTTTGGTCGGCGCCATGTGATAACTTTATGCTATCATCTAGCCCTAGTATAGTCGCCTTTGACCTGGCTTGGCTACCCCCGCAAAGAGGGTAATGTTTGCCGTACTGAATACAATACTTGCGATATTGTTTTGCATATTTATCACTTAAAGATTTCACTGATACTTGATTTCGTATCAAAGTTATTTATAAGGAGTGATAACTGACTTTAATGGCGAAATGATACATAAATTAGTCTCAGTCCACTCTATAGAGTAGTTGGATTGATAAATTTCCAATTTCTTTCATCAACCATCTAATTAAGCAAATTAAATTTGATGATCAATATGGATTCTCCCTCTATCAAAAAAAATAATAAACAAGATTCTAAATGGAATTCTCTATATGTTGTATTAGTCGAACCAAGTAAACCTCAAAATTTAGGTAGTATTGCACGTGTGATGATGAATTTTGGTTTTCATAATCTGATTATCATCAATCCACAAGTAGAATTAGCAGATCCTGAAATTGAAATTGTAGCTCGTAAAGCAAATTATATAATAAACCAAGCAGAATTGTTTACTAGTATGAATGAAGTAAGAAAAAAACTTGATTTTCTTATTGGAACTACAGCTCGGGTAGGTAGTGATTACAATTTGAAAAGAGTTGCTATTTCTCCGAATCAACTAATTAATGAAGAATGGACGCAGGAAAAAATAGGGGTTGTTTTTGGTAGAGAACAATATGGATTATTGAATAATGAAATCGTTCTTTGTGACCTCATTGCAACTATTCCAACCCATGAGGCATACTCTGTAATGAACCTCTCTCATGCAGCTGCTATTATTCTTTATTTCATGTTTCAAAAGTATTCATACAGTTATACTACAAAGTTAAAGGAAAGACCCAAACATAGAGCAGCAACATATGAAGAAAAGCAACAGTTAATGACTTATTATGAAAATTTGGTGAGAACCACTGACTATCATCCTGAGAAATATAACGTAGCTTTACAAGCATTTTCCAATGTTCTCTCACGGGGATATGTCACTGGACGAGAAATAACAACACTAATGGGAGTTTTTAAGTGGATTGAGTTAAATTTACAGAAGTAACCTCATTAGTATCATTTTATTATCTTTCCTCTATTCTCAAAGTGAGATTTTTCTAGGCGTCATAATGCCGTGATATTTAAAACTAATAGGTAAATCTGGAAAAAATGGAAGTATAGTACTATTGGTGAATCATGCGCCGATAGTCCAGCCTGGTAAGACTCCT
>JAUUVJ010000334.1 GCA_030589605.1 Candidatus Hodarchaeota archaeon
GATAACAAAATATTTGCAGAAAAATTTGTTTTTATTTCTAGCATTTCAATCTCCCCTTTCTTAAACCCCCTTATACATATAGTATATTTGCATAATGGAAGTGATACTCATTCAATTGGCATAATAGATCAGAATTTTCTATTAAACCAAAGAAATGGGTAGATAATACCATATATTTTCATAGGAAGATTAATAAGCTTCTCGAGGTTGGGGAATTAATGAGCTTGCACGGAGACTCCAAAGCTCATCTTTCAGCATATCACGGATAGCAAATCTAATCGCTTCAGAGCGATTTGGATATCTTCCGCTTCGTACTAATTCATCCAGGCCAGAAACTTGATTATTAGGTAAATGCACAGTTATTAGTTTCATCATTGCTTATTCAACACTTTTTACATTGTTTCCATTGTTTCAATATAATGAATTAATGCAATATTTGATATTTAATATTCACATATTTCCCGCGTATTACGTCGTATTTACTGAGTATTACCAAAACAAGTATTATTCTAGCATTAATCTTTCAGTATAAATATCCTTTTGGATGAAGAAAAAAAAGATAATATAACTTTTTAGGTTCATAATCATGAAAAAACTGTAATTCCATCGAATAAACCACGATTACTCAAATTTGTCGGAATCGATGATCCTTTTTACCATAAGCTTTATTTGATACAAAACTTGCTTCGACATTTGCATCATTTGATTTAATAAAGAGTTTTGTCGGATTTAAAAAGTGAGGAATTAGAGCTAGAAACAGATCATTTTATCATCTGTTTTTATGTTCTTAAATGAAAATCCCCAATACTCTAGTAGAGTAAACTACCAACATTGTTACATTGAGCGGGTATTATTTCTCGTGAAAAATCGAAGAATCACCAATAACTTTGTGATTCCTTATTATTTAAGGTGAAGAATCTATGACACTTGCATCAAGCAATAAAACCAAGAAGGAGGATATTGATTTACCTTCTTTGACACCAAATGCGAAAATTGTCCTTGAAAAACGTTATCTCCTCCAAAATAAGCGTGGAGAAATCATTGAAACACCAGATCAACTTTTCAAACGTGTCGCAAAAGCTATTGCTGATAATGAGACCAGATACGGGGGAGAATCAAGTAATTATGAGCAAAAATTCTATCAAATGATGGCTAAACTAGAATTCTTACCAAATTCACCAACATTGATGAATTCAGGAACGAAAATTAATCAGTTATCTGCTTGTTTTGTTTTACCTATAGATGATGATATGGATTCCATCTTTCAAGCTGTAAAAAATGCAGCCATAATCCACAAGTCAGGGGGAGGCACAGGATTTTCATTTTCACGATTGAGACCTGTTAATGATAAGGTTCAAACAACGGGGGGCGTGGCGAGTGGTCCTGTTTCTTTTATGACTGTCTTTAATGCCGCCACAGAGATAATTAAACAAGGCGGGAGACGCAGGGGAGCTAATATGGGAGTTTTAAGAGTTGATCATCCTGATATCATGGAATTCGTTCATTGTAAAGAAGATTTAACTGCTTTGAATAACTTTAATATCTCTGTAGGATTAACAGAGACATTTATGAAAGCTGTTGAGAATGATGAAGAATATCCCCTTCTTAATCCTCGCAATAATCAAGAGGTAAACCGACTTAATGCTCGAGAAGTATTCGAAAATATTGTTCAAATGGCTCATAAAAATGGAGAACCTGGAATAATTTTTCTAGATCGGATAAATGCGGTGAATCCTACTCCAGAATTGGGAGAAATTGAATCTACTAACCCTTGTGTTTCAGGTGATTCAATTATATCTACAGAGAACGGCTTGTTAAACATTCTAGCTGTCCCTAATGTTATTAAAACAGCTAAAAAAGCTACCTATATTCTTGAAACTAAAGAAGGCTATCAAGTTAAGGTTACAAAAGATCACAGAATCTTAACTTCAAAGGGGTGGAAAGAAGCAGGGGAACTAGAGGATGGAGATAAAATTAAATTACAAAAAACTAAAGGAGGGTTTGGCAAAGAAGGAAATCTTCAATTAGGTCAAATTTTAGGTTGGTTTGTTGGAGATGGCTGGTTAACAGGAAAGGTTGGAAGAGCTGTACTAGCTTTTTACGATAAAGATAAAGGTGAGCTTTCTCAATACTTTGCTGATATTGTTAATGAAGAATTAGGAACGCAACTGTCTGTAATCAAAATCCCTCAAAGAGAAGAAGTTAAATCCTCAAAAATTTTGACACTCATTAAGGAATGGAAATTACAGAATAAAAATATCCCAAATAAGATTATCACCGCGTCTGAGGCCTTTCAAAGAGGTTTTCTACAAGCTTTGTTTTCTGCAGATGGTTCAGTTCAAGGAACCTTAGAAAAGAGTTTCAGCGTCAGATTGGCCCAAAGTAATCTTCCACTTCTTCAAAAAGTTCAACTAATGCTAATTAATTTTGGAATAGCTTCAAAAATTTATAAAAATAGGAGATCTAAAGGTAAACAATTGCTTCCTGATGGGAAGGGAGGTCATAAGTATTATCCAATAAAATCCCAACATGAACTGAGCATTTCTAAAGATAATATAATCAGATTCAGGGACGAAATTGGATTCATCCTTCGATATAAAAAGGAAAAGCTTCACAATTCGATTAATTCGTTGACTAAGAGAGGCCCATATAAGGAAAAATTTCTTGCAAGATTTGTAAAGTTGATGTACTTCAAAGAGGAAGATGTTTATGATATTGTTGATACTCCTCAGGGAGGTTTTATTGCAAATGGAATTATTGTGCATAATTGCGGTGAGCAACCTCTGTTACCGCTAGAGTCGTGTAATTTAGGCTCCATAAACCTTAGTAAAATGGTCAAACAAGATCGTATTGATCCTTTCAAATATCAAGTGGACTATAGTCGGCTTGAAGAGATTGTTACTCTCGCAGTACGCTTTTTAGATAATGTGATCGATATTTCAACTTTTCCTCTACCTGAAATCGAAGAAATGACAAAATCTAACCGTAAAATTGGACTAGGAATCATGGGTTTTGCAGATATGCTAATTAAATTAGGGATTCCTTATGATTCCATTGAAGGTCGTGATATTGCAAAACGAGTAATGAATTTCATCCATAAAGCTGCAATTCGTGAATCTCAGAAGTTAGCGAAAGAACGAGGATCCTTTCCCAATTTTGACAAAAGTATTCATGCCAAAAAGTTTCCTATGATGAGAAATGCTACACTAACAACCATTGCTCCTACAGGTACCTTATCAATTATAGCAGGATGTTCTAGCGGAATAGAACCGTTGTTTATGTTAACTTATGAGCGAAGAGTTTTAGACGATGATATTTTAGTAGAAGGTTATCCTTTCTTTGTTGAAATTGCGAAGAAGGAAGGTTTTTACACTGAAGATCTAATGCAGCAAATTTCTGAAACAGGGTCATTAGCTCACTTAACTGAGATACCTGAAGATATCAGACGATTCTTTGTCACAGCACATGATATTTCTCCTAAAGCACACGTTCGGATGCAAGCAGCGTTTCAAACATCAGGAGTAGACAATGCTGTGAGTAAGACTATAAATTTTCCTAACCAAGCTACAGAAGACGATATTAAAGAAGCTTATATGTTAGCATATAAACTAGGTTGCAAAGGATTAACTGTATATCGTTCAGGTTCTCGTACATATGATGTTTTATCGAAAAAAGGCACTCATGAAGAAAAAATAATCGATGATTCAGAAGAAGAGATGAAAGTATCTAAAAAGCCTAGATATCGGCCTGATATTACTCGAGGAATAACAGAACGAGTTCGTGTAGGCTGTGGAACCAATCTCTTTATTACTATTAATGAAGATGATGAAAGTCTAGCAGAATTATTTTTGTCATTAGGGAAGTCTGGAGGTTGTGTAGCTTCACATATCGAATCTATGGGGCGATTAATTTCGCTAGCACTAAGAAGCCAAATTGAACCAGAAGAAATCATTATTCAACTGAAATCTATTCGTTGTCCTTCACCTACATTCGGTCCTGAAGGGGCAGTCTTATCTTGTGCTGATGCAGTTGCCAAAGCTATCGATCGTTTCTTAACCCATTATAGTACCAATGGGAAAGCTGAGCAAAATGAATTAAAACAAACAACATTAGATGATTTTGGTACTTCAGATAAAATGATGTCTCTTTCTCATACTACATCTGGTTTACGACCTGAATGCCCCGAATGTGGAAATCTTGTAGAACACAGTGAGGGATGTATTCTCTGTCGTGTATGTGGATATTCAAAATGTGGGTAGTTATTAATTCTAATTTGTAATATACATTGAATAATGAATCTAATAAAATTTCCAGTCCCAAATTTTATTCGCATTCACATCTAACATGTAAAAGGACAGATAACTTGTCATTGAGTGACAAAAAAATTTTGTCATTGCATTTGTCGAATGATGTGAAATTGTAAAAAAAAATTGGGAATAATAATTGCAGAATATTTGGGAATTACAAACTGAAGTAGCTATAGAAATCAAGAAAAAATACACCCGAAATTAGTTTTTAAGCAATTATATTTGTTAAATGCTATTAAAATAAGGATAAGACATCAAAGATCCTTTGATCATGTCAATTAACCAACGGTTAAAGCCCTAATACCATGTAAAATACTCATGTATTGTTATAAACTAATGAATCAAAGAATTTCACATTTTCTATTTTTTCTTCTCCTACTCCCATTGATAGCAGCTCAGAAATCAAAAATCCTTTTCATAGATGAGAGATGATAATGGCTTGTATCAGAAATAGTGAATAGATTGGAACAGAAAGAGGAATTACTCATGCATTTCGAGTAGATGACAAGTTTCTATGTAAATACGGTCGTAGAAGATTATTAAACCGTAAAAAGCAATTTTATAACTGTGCTTATTATGGACAGTTTTGGAAAAACGAAAAAATCGATTCTCAATAATTATAACCTCAAAAATCATAATATGAGCAGAAAAAGAAACTTTACTCCTTGAAATTATATACTGGTTTTTTACAAATAAGAAATTTTAGAATGTCGGCTTTTATTAGGTTTTGATCTTTGAGGATAAGTGCATTCCCTTGTTCAAGATTCGTAACAGTATCACGGTCGATATTATAACCAAAAATACCTGGTGTAAAA
>JAUUVJ010000189.1 GCA_030589605.1 Candidatus Hodarchaeota archaeon
CTATCCTTATCATGTAGAATATACTAAAACTTGAATTTGAAATACTATCAATTAATAAAGTGATTAAAAAAGTAAAACTCGTGTAACGTCAATAATGATCAGTAGTAGCATGAAAATGGTTACATTCTCTACTAATATTGATTTTATAGGAAAATTCCTTATCGAAAATCCTTTTTAACCAAGTCAAGTAGCTTAGAAATCAGCTAGAATGGTTAACTTTTCAACAATTTTCAGAGTAGTCTAAAATGCGATTGTTACTAGGAATTACAGGGTTGATGGGGAGTGGTAAATCAACAGTAGCGTCATATCTCACTTCTAATTATAATTTTCAGTCAATGAGGATCTCAGGAAAAATGCATGAAATCGCTCAAGAATTAGGAATAAAAGCAACCCGAGATTATCTTCAGGGAATAAGTCAATTTATGAAAACTTTTGATGAGGATGTATGGATAAAATACATTGTTAAGAAAGTTAAACAAACTTCCTCCTCGATCGTTATTGATGATATTCGAAGACAGAATGAAATTGACTTTCTTCAACCAATCGGATTTAAATTCTTAAAAGTTGAAACTACATCACTTGGTCGTAAGGAAAGAATTGAACTACGTGAAGCTAAGAAGATATCTGAAAAAGAATGGGAACGGTGGTCGAAACATTCTACAGAGGTTCAAGTACCTAAATTACCTGCTGATTATGTTATAAAAAATGATGAATCCCTGCAATATTTTGAACAACAAATAGATCGTATATTGAAAGAATTAGGTTTTAGAAAATCTTAATTTTCGAATGATCTGGAATTCAACCTACTCATTCACAGTGATCTAACCTTCGTCATAATCTCTCAGGAGATCTAACGATCCTTTCATTTTCTTCTCTACTTTATCTTTCTTCCGAGTAGCAAGAGCTCCTTTCAGTTCATCAACACTGAACTTACTTGGAGGTGCAACTGTTGGTTCAGTTGGAGTTGTATCAAAGGGTTCGAGCCTTTCTCCTCCTCCACCACCTGCAAGAATGGTAGCTTGGCCTCCAGGAGGAATACCTGTATTAGGCTTACGCATTTGTCTGATGTAGACTTGTAAAGAATCAATGAATTGTCTCCCTACTTTGAGAAGAAGATCATTAATCGAACCAGGATTGTTCGTTCCATAATCAACTCCTCGTTTAACCTCAATTATCTGTTGATTTAGGGAATCGGGGTTATTTTCAAATGCTCGTTTTGAAATTAAATCAACTAATTTCTTAATTTCTTCGCAGAACCATTCTGTATAATCATCGGAGCTCATAAATAATACTCTTCAACCTTGTTTCAGTTAATCCTTCTTCTACTATCGATTTCACTTCAATTGTATTTAATTATTCCTATATTGTTTTTCCTATTTCTTTGGTTTCTGTTCAGCTCTTCCTGTAAAATCATGTACTGCTTTAATCTGATGATCAAAAAGTTATTCATCTACACTAGTTAATTTTTTTACTTCTTTCCAAGAAATTTCTCTGTGATATATTGATATTTGGTAGTAAGGAGATTCATCCATTCTTTTTTCTTTTCTTTAGCAAGGATGAGGAGGAACTTATTTAGAAGTTCAATATATTTGGTTGCAATGATTTCAGGGTTAAAAACGGTATCAAGTTTTTCTATTACTTCATCTAATCTACTTAAAGCGTTTGCATAATTCTTTGCTTCTAGATTTTGTTCTATAATTCCATAATAAATATTTAATCCGATTGTAACACTTTCAGATGTTTCAGCAATAGCTAGTATAATCCCAAGAGATTTATTATAGATTTCATTATTTTTAAGAGCACTACAAATGTTAAGTAATAGTTTTGTTACAGTTGTATAATCTTTAATAGCCAAATTTTTACTTAAATTCCTTATTGTGTCAAGTCCTACTAGATTATCCTTGTGAGGTACACTATGATTAACAATTACAATTACAATCTCATTCAATATTTTCATTTTATCTTTTACATTTACCGTTGAAAGATTAAGTTGATTTTGCTCCAATAGTGAAAATAATCGGTTATATTCTTTGATTTCGCTCATTTCTTGTATTATTCGAATATAAAAATACACTAAATATTCTTCTGCTTCTGCTAATTCGATTAGAGCTATAAAGAATAGATCCATTTGTTCTTCGTATATACTCATTTTCTTTTCCTGTAAAGAATTCAGGATTAGTTTTATATAGTAATCTAGCACTTCAAATAGAACTTTTTTCTTTTCATGAATAATTCCTTGAGTTTCATCATTTATTAATGTAATTAATAGGTTCAAATACATTTTTAGAAGAAATTTACTTTTTCCTGGATCTTGTTGAAAGAAGATAGGAAAAAGTTCTTGAATAAAAGAAATTGTTTCATTGAATTTTGACTCCTCAATACCAATGCTTGCAAGGTCAAGTACTTGGGAGAGAGCTCCATCAATGTTACCCCTTGCAATAAGAGCATCAATTTTCTTCTTTTGAACCTCTAATATGCGCTCTGTGTCATTTAAATGTTTATAAATCCTTTCTTGAAATTCTAAAAAGTTTTTTGCTTCATCATATTTCTCTTCTTTAAAAAGATCATCAATAATTTCTCCTGTTACTAGTATGAGAGGTTTTATTGATTTACTTAAGGAATCATCAAAGGATACTGAAAGAGGAGCCCAAGCTCGTTCCAAGAAAATCATTGTATACGGAAGGTTCCTCGCAAGCCATAATTTACGTGCTTCCGTTAAAGCAATTGATGATGATTCCTGATACATTTCAGTTTTTGTATAGATTTCTAATGAACGATCAATTAAAATGAAATATGTGTCATAATCTTCCTCCGAAAATCTATCTTTGGCAACATTCAAACATATATCAGCTATCGCAAGAGAGCTTGATGAATCAATCCCTTCTGCTTTTTCCAATATCTCCATCCCTTTATCGATATTCCCTATTTGGAGAAGAGCTGACCCATAACTTTGGTAAAATTTTGTGATTTCTTCATCAGCAGATTCTCCACTAGATACAAGTTCTACTGCTTTATTAAATTCATCTAAAGCTCGATTTTGATCTATTGGAACTAAAGATACAGCCCGTTCCATTATCAATCCTGCAGCTTCTTTATACTGATTCAATTCTAGTAGGGTATTTATTAAAAAATCTAAGAATTGATCAGCTGTATCAAAATTAGCTTGATCTCTGAAGTAACTTTGCTTCTCAGAGGCGTAATCCAGTAATATTCCTACTTTTTCTATTACGTTATTTTTCACAAAAATCTCACAAGCATTCCCTAAGTAATGAACCCCTAATTCAAAATACTCTTTTTCGATTAATCCACTTGCAATTTCGAATGATGAATCTCCTAATCCCTCTATTAATCCCAGATAATTGTACAATCTTGCTATTTCAATGACTATCTCATTTATGAGGTCAGCTTCCACGTTCTGTGATAAACCCTCAATAGTTCTTTCTTCAATGTTCTTAATTGCATGTAATACTTGTTCATGAGATGCAGAAGCTTCTATTAATAGATTTGTTTGTTTTTTACAGAGATTTATTACGTATTCATATTCCTCTATGTTAAATAGGCCTGCCATCATTTCTTCTACACGAGCTAATGCACGAGAGATATTATTTACTCTTTTAAGAAATTCAAAATCTGAGTTATGATATTCAATCGCTTTAGGAACATTTCCTTGGGCTAATTGTTTTAGTGCTTGTTGAGCGTATAGTGACTCATACTGATCATTATCTTTGAGATGTAGAAATATAGTTCCGAGTAGTTCTAACATTTCATTTTGAATTGATTCTGGGGCTGATACCTTCTCTAGAGCAACCAGTTGTTCACTTAATATGTCCGCAAATTTCTTCATAGATTCTTCATCTAATTTTTGAAAGGAAGTATAAGCTTTCCTCATACACTCAATTTGGGTTTCATGATTACCCCATTCTTTATATTGCTGTGCTAATTTTATATTTAGCCAGCCTGCTGATTCAAAATCCGATATCTCTGAATATGCATTTGTTAAAAAAGTCTTCAAACCATCGATTTTTGCTGTTTGTTGTCTTTCCAAAAATAGATCCAGTTGTTTTTCTAATGATTCTCCTATTATACTTATTCCATTAGGGCGATCATTACTAATCAAGTATTGAACTGCTTTTTCAGTATAAGGAAAGTCATCAATACCGAATGTTTCTTTAAATTCTCCTCCCAGTTTCCAAATGAAAAGTGCAGTTTCTTCAACTTCACTTCCCATGTCTAACTGTTTACCTATTTCTTCTATTTTATCAAAATATCTCATGACATCAAGGGAATTGATGTTAGATACCATAGATTTACTACCAGAAGATTTGAGATCTGCTGCCTTGATTTTACCTTCTTGAAATAAGAAATCTAATATCTTTTTTAGAATTGTATCGTCCCCGACTAATTGAGAGTTTGAAATTGTTTCATCTAAATACCTGAATGATGATTCTATCTGATCATGGTTCAAATAAATCTTCGCTATCTCAAAAAGTATTCCAGAAACTTCTTTTAATGATTTTGCTTCTAAATGTGCTTGTCTTGATTTAGAAATAAGCATTTCTGCAATTTCTCGTTGTTGAATGTCCTCGAAATGATTTTGTAATAGATGAAGTCCTACTTCGGAATAAACCCCTTTTTCAACATTCCCGACCGATATTAAATGATTCTCATCTTGAAAAATGGATTTTGCTGCCTCAAATAAGGAAAAACCCTTTTCATAGCGATATTTTCGTATACTAATCTCTGCTTCCTCTAAAAACGATTTAAAAGTTTCTTCTCGATTTTTCATTAAATCAAAGATTATTCGTGATTTTTGAAATGCTTCCTCTGATTCTCTTTCTGATTTATTCTGATTCGCAAGCTTTAATCCTACTTTCACAAAAATTTTTCCCGCTTTTAAAAACTCACTATTTCGTTGTGAAATACCTGATACAATTTCTCTACATTCACCCAAAAAATACCGTGTTAAAGCACCGTGTTTTGTTTCATATCTCTTACTCTCTCGTAATACTTGTATATAATTCTCAACATGTGGAATAGCTGCAGCAGCATATCGAAATAACTCTTTCTTTGTTTTCGTCTTTCCCTTCCTTGCTGCACTTATGATCTTACGATAAAGAACAATAATAGGTTCAGCTTTCTTTGCGTTTTGTAGAATGGAAATTGCCTGTTCATAATGCTTTAATCCATTATTGTAGTCCTTCTTGTCAATATAATTCTCTGCTAGCTCAACAGCTAATTTAGTTGCTTCATCCCACCTTTTTTTCTTTACTAGTTTCTGAATCTCTTTGAGAGTTTCTTCATCCGTCACAAAAGATAGACTCCTATTCGCTGTAGTGTATAATGGTGTATTTCAACTAAGTTTAATGTTCTAAATTCAGATCAATCTAAGTTATAAAGGAATTACAAAAATGGTCATTAATATCTTTTCTCGTACAAAATACAAATAATTTTTATCCATAAATATTTCGATTAGGGTTTTACTCCAAAAAATAGAATTAGAATTCTTTAATTTTTTTATTACTTGAAAAACAATTGTTCCAAAAATTATCTATATGCGTTAATTTCCAAGGAAAATATCTGCCACATACTTTTTTATATGAGCAATATCCATTATCTCTCTTGGTTAACAAATAATCTTCAATGGAACAGCCAATTACGAGATAAAGTGCTAGAGACATAGAATTTACAATTTGTATTGAATTATTAAAATGAAACAAACTTAAGCTTAGTAGTGCAATAATTGCACCAAAATAAGTAGGATGACGGGAAAACGCGTAAAAACCACTTTTAAAAGGATGTGCTTTGTGGTTCATCTTGAAGCTCTGGTATTGAACTAGGCCACCAAAAAAAAATAAACATCCAATAAAAAGCCCAAATATTTTAATTTCAGGAAAATTAAACACAACATTAACCTTTTTTCCATAAGGTATAAGTAATCGTTCAATAATCATTAACAATGTGAAACTGACTATTGCGATAGTGTTATAGACGATAGTGTATTTTGAAGAGTTCAATCTTTGTTTAATTCGATCCCGAGCAAGGAATGAGTGAAAAAACCCAAAAATTAACACCGAAAGAAGCATAAAAAATTCCATATAAAAATCGTGAAAAGAATTCAATGGTCAGCTTTTAAATAATAGCGTTAGAATTGAGGTTATATAATTGCGAATAGTGATGTTTGCGAGTGAAATAGCACCATATATCAAAACTGGAGGACTTGCAGATGTCATAGGTTCCCTTCCTCAAGCTTTAGCGTTAATTGATCAGGTTAATCAGATCGATATTATTATTCCTTTCTATCGTGATATTAAAAGGAAGGATTTAAACACTTCAGAGTTAGAATTTAAATTTAAAATAAAAATTGGATCGCGAAATTTTAATGGATCTGTGTATAAGTATAAACCAAACAATGCTAAGATAAGAATATACTTTATTGATAATTTCAAGCTATTTGGAATTCGATCATCATTATATGTGAAAGGAGGTAGCGATTATCGTGATAATCTTACTAGATTTATTTTTTTCTGCCGTGGATCTATAGAAACAGTAAAATACTTGTCTTCTTCACAGAAATATGATATTTTCCATATGCATGATTGGCAAACAGCATTAATTGGTCTTTATTCGAAAATTGACACATTTTTTCAACAAAATCCTCCAAAAACAGTGCTCACCGTGCACAATCTGGTGTATCAAGGTCTTTTTCCTCGTTCACAATTCAGGCTTCTTGGAATAGATGATAAATACAATCATCATTTAGAATTTTGGGGGAAAATAAATCTAATGAAGGCTGGCTTATTATTTTCGGATCAAATTACCACAGTTAGCCCTACGTATGCTCAAGAAATTCAAACGACTCAATATGGAGCTGGTCTAGAAAAACTTTTAGAGAAACTTAGCAATAAATTGACTGGGATTCTCAATGGTGTTGACTATTCTGTTTGGAATCCCGAAACTGATCCATATATTGCTCAGAATTATTCTTATGATGATCTTTCAGGTAAAGAAGCATGTAAAATTCGTCTTCAACAAACATTTCAATTAGAAGAAAACGACTCAATACCCATTTTTTGTGTAATATCCAGATTAGATTGGCAAAAAGGTCAAGATTTGATACTTAAAGTGATACCAGAGTTTTTAAAAACCAATATACAATTTGTACTTCTTGGAACTGGCTCACCAGAATTAGAAATGCGATTTAATGAATTAAGACACCAATTTTCAACAAATACAGGAATATCATTAACGTACAATGAACATCTAGCTCACCAAATAGAAGCTGGAGCTGATATATTTCTGATGCCATCACGTTATGAACCTAGTGGACTGAATGATAAGTATAGTTTAAGATACGGTACAATTCCTATTGTTTCAAATACTGGGGGGTTAAAAGATACTGTTGTGGATCATACAAAACATAATTCACTAGGAACTGGTTTCGTATTTGACAATTACACTGAAAAGGATTTCAGGAATGCTATCATTCGCGCTCTGAAAGTTTTTGAAACAAAAGAAACATGGGTAAAATTGATGCAAAGGGGTATGCAACAAGATTTTTCTTGGCATA
>JAUUVJ010000156.1 GCA_030589605.1 Candidatus Hodarchaeota archaeon
ATATATAAACGTTGTGATAATATCATTTATTTGGTGAATAAACTTATGGAAAATGCCAAAGAAGCTGTTAAAAGTAGCTATGCAAAAAGAATTAACGAGCTTACGCAAAAAAAAGCAGCCCAACCAGCTAGTTGTTGTTCATCCTCTTCCTCATTGGATGAACCTGAAAATGTACCGCAGTCAGATTGCTGTCCACCAGCAGTTTCTTCAAAGGAAGATGTTTCGAGTACTCCTAGCTTTGGGTGTGTTTATGATCTTCCAGGGAAGGCAAATATCCAGAAAGGAGATATTGTGATTGATTTGGGAAGTGGAGCTGGTCATGATGTTTTCAAAGCGGCTCAACTTGTTGGATCCGAGGGAAGAGTTATTGGAATTGATTTTACCCCTGATATGATTGCTGCTGGAATGCAAACTGTTGCTGAAAAGAGTATCACTAATGTTGATTTTAGATTATCAGATATCGAAAATATTAGTGTATTACCTGATAATTTCGCTGATGTAATCATTTCTAACTGTGTTATCAATTTGACAATGGATAAAGAAGCTGTATTTAAAGAAGCTCTCAGGATTCTTAAACCTGGCGGACGTCTTGTTGATGCTGATGTGATTGCTGTTAAGTCTTTACCTTCAGATATAGTAACTGATCCAGAAGCTTGGTGTTCCTGTTTAGGAGGAGCATTGACAGAAGAGGGATATACACAAAATATGAAGAACTCAGGTTTTGATAAAATTAATATTACTATTTTTGATACTTTTGAATACAAGGGTAATGAATTTAAAAATGGAATTTTAGAAGCTTTCAAACCATAAATTCATTTTTACCTATTTTTTCCTTTTTTTTATCTTGAATATTTTATCTCCTTTTTCTTCAAGATCATCTTTAGCTTTTCAATATTTTAGCTTATCTTGTATACAGATCGATTTCAATTCCATATAGTTTAAAAATAAAATTCTTTCCTTGTGATAAACGATGAAAACTTAAAAACCTCTATCATAAGTAAAATAGTAAGTCTACTTTAAGATCTTCAACAACAATAGAGAGAGGATTTCCTGATGAAAAAAAGCAGATATCATAGTTTAGTGATAATGATTGTAATATCTTTCTTATTTTGCACTATTAATGTCATAAATAACGCTAGTGGATATACCACGCCGACATATAAAATTTATTCAATTAAAACATATCATCCTTATTTCAATGCCACAAATATCAAAGAACAAATGACTTTAAGCCCTATGTTTACTCCAGATAACGCCCTTGATATTCATGAAGCTTGGATTTATCGTGCAACAACTTCAATTGATATTCAAATACCGTATATTACAAAATTTGATTCAGGGACTTGGGATACCGATTCTTCTCCTATTGTTAGAGCTCTAGTTTATGCTAATAATATTAATGGAGTAGCTATAAGAGTACAGCTTAATGAGGAACATGATCCAGATAGTATCACTACTTATTTCCGAAGTAAAGGAATTGATGTTCGATGGATGGGAAATGAAACCTCATCAGTTGGTGAAAGCTGGATATCAACAACTCACACAAAACTATTGATAATTGATGGAAATACTACTCTCTTGTCTTCTATTAACTTTAGTGAACAAGGATTGACAAAGAATCGAGAAGCGGGTATGGTTATTCAGAGTACTACTGTTGCTGATTATTATACTGAAGTTTTCGAATCAGATTGGGCTGATGGCGAAATACCATCTTCTTCATCACCAATTTATTCAGTAAATAGTGGTTCATCAGTAGAAGACCCAGTTTACTCTGTAAATGTTGATTACCCAAGTCATACAAACATCACAAGCGCTAACTTTACTGGAGTCTATAATGTAACCCTTTTTACTAACCCTGACTGTGCAGATGAGGTGATATTTCATTATCTTCAAAAAGCAAAATCATCAATCTACGTTTCAATGTACACAATAAGTCGGCCTGACTTTAATAATACTCTTATAGATCTTAAAAAAGCTAATCCAAGCATAAACATTCAAGTGTTAATTTCAAGAGATAGAGTTGGAGGAGGAGAAGATAGAGATACCATTGCTGCTGCTAACTCTTTGGTAGCTAATCTAATTCCAGTATATAACTCAACCTCAGACGGAGATATGGTTTCAGGATATTATCATAACAAATATTGGATTATTGATGGGATTCACGTTTTTGTTTATACTGGTAACTGGAGTCCACGAAGCGTTACTCCTCCATTAGCAACGGAAGATTTGAATTATAGCTCATCTTCAATGAATCGCGACATGGGAATTGCAGTTCATGATGCTTCTGACATTGCTTCTTTTTTCAAAACAGTTTGGGATGCGGATGTTGATGTCGCAGATGCATGGGATTTACCTGTTGGAATTAAACAAACCAGTTTTTCAAATACTGATGTTGTTTCTGGAACGACCACTTTAAAAGGTCAAATATCTGGGTTTAGTAGCGCAACAGTTTCCTATCGTTGGGGTACCAGCGGTGAATATACTGAAATTGAAACAGAAAATAATGCTTTTTCTGTTGAATTCGACACAAAAACACTTCCAAATGGTGTTACCGATTTTGAAGTAAAAGCTGAAAATTCAACTCAATCCTTTTCGGATAAAGTAAAAGTTAATATTGCGAATTATGCTTCTGACGAAAATTGGCGTTTTTTGATAACAGAAGTGTTGCCTAATCCATCAATTGTTTCTGATACCCATGGAGAATATATTGAATTAACTAATAGTTTTCCATTTGACTTATTCATTGAAGATTGGCAAATTGGTGATGATTCTGTTTTGTATACCTTTCCTTCTGGTTACATTATTGACGCTTATTCTTCAATTATTCTTGCTCGAAATTCAACAGGGTTTACAATTGGTTATGGAAAAGATGCTGATATCGAGTTAAAGATTGTTTTACGGAATGATGGTGATGTGATCCAGCTCCTCGACCACACAGGAAGATATATCGATGTTGTAGCTTACGGGGATAAATCTGCCCCTGATAGCTCAGAAGTGTTGACTGCTCCTGGTTCGGGTGAAGCTATTATCCGAACTCCTATGCATATTGATACTAATAAAACATCTGATTTCACTTATGGTTCTCCAGAACCTAAGAATTCAGTACCCCTCGTATCTCTTAGAACTGAAACATTACCAAAAAAAGCACCGTATCCATTGAGTGTTATCATAATTGCTCTAATATTATTGCCGAAAATACGAAGAAGGAACGTCAATTACCCATAACTTCAGTCATGGGCTTATCAGGTGACTGATAAGAGCAATTAGTTGATTAGCCACAGAGAAGGATTTGATAGTATGTCAAAACCAGTATCTAAGTTATCAGTAAAGTTAAAGAACGCACCCAGGGATACTTCTCTAGTCCTTGGCTCTGTAAATGATGGTTTAAACAAAGATCAAAGTCTTAGTGATCGTCGTATAGTACGGGCTGATAATCTTGGCGAAGAGAACCCACTCCCTGTCAAAAAGGAGCGATATCTTTCGAGATTAGATGTCGAAGTATTTGTGTTAAACATAAGAAGACAACCTCTCATGCCTACCACCCCACGAAAAGCAAGAATCTTATTGAAAAATGGAAAAGCGAAAGTAATACGACGCACACCATTCACTATCCAATTAAACTATCCGACCGCGGAATTTAAACAACCAATAACATTGGGAATTGACGCGGGTTATTCCAAGATTGGCTTCTCAGCAATTACTGACAAAAGAGAAATAATTGCAGGAGAAGTCTCATTAAGAATGGATATTTCCAGGAAGTTAGAAGCCCGTCGAAAATATCGTCGCAATCGTCGGAGTAGATTATGGTATCGTAAGCCCAGGTTTGATAACCGTAAGAAATCCAAATCGAGAGGTTGGTTGGCACCAAGTATCAAACATAAATTGGATAGTCACATTAGATTAGTAGAAAAGATTAACCAATTATTACCAATTACTAGCACGATTATCGAAGTTGCATCTTTTGATATTCAAAAGATGCAGAATCCAAATATTACTGGGGTTGAATATCAACAAGGGACGTTATTTGGGTATACTATTCGAAATTATCTCTTAGAAAAATGGGGTCATCGGTGTGTATATTGCAGGAAAAAAAATATTCCATTGGAAATTTATCATATTATCCCTAAGTCGCGTGGTGGAACGGATAGAATTGATAATCTGACCATTGCATGTAAAAAATGTAATTTAAAGAAAGGTAACAAACTCGCCTCTAAATGCTCAGCTAAACTACAACAAATAATTCTTGGTATTCAACGACAAGCCAAGAAAACATTCAAGGGTGCGACATTCATGACAACGGTTAGATGGAAGATGGTCGAACAGCTAGACTGTCAACATACCTATGGTGATGTGACGAAATATAATCGGAGGAGACTGGGGTTATCAAAATCTCATGTTAATGATGCTTTCATCATTGCAGGTGGATTGAGTCAAGAATTTAGTAGACCTTTTGAGGTTAAACTAATCCGACGAAACAATCGGAGTCTCCAGAAGAATCGCAAAGGATTCAAACGCTCAATTCGTAAACACCGGTATCCCTATCAACCGAATGATCTGGTTCGATATGATAATCAAGTCTATCGTGTTAATGGTACCCATTGTAAAGGAGCGCGTGTTATGCTATTTATTCCCAAACACGAAAAGAGAACTAAAAGTGTTAGTACTAAGAATATAAATCATGTTATCTATGGCAAAGGATTGAGTTTTGTTACCAATTCCTCTTCCGAATGCATTCCTGTATTTAGTTGAGAGGATTCATGAAATGAAGCGAGTTAAGTTTAAAATTCCTACCTGGGATTTAGGAAGAGAATTTATGTATCAAATTTCAAATGAATTTAAAACAGAAATCGAAGAGAGAGATGACAATTTAGTCATCGTTAATGAGAGTATCGAGATTAATTATCATCCTGATGATCGTGGATTTGCTTTTATAACTTGTAAAATCCACAATAATTCAGTAGAACCTATTCTCAACAAGTTTATTGAACAATACACTAAATAGGCTTGATTAAGAAGAATTCGCTTAGTTTTTATTTCTATTGTAAGATTAGACTCCCTGAAATGGAAGATCAAGTTTTTTCAATTGATTAAAAATTCAAAAGTAAAGATTCAATAATAAGATATTCAATATATATTTTATCAACTCATTTTGATAAGAATTGTAAATTAAGGACGTTCAAGTGCATGACAACTGAAAATAAAGATGCAAAATTTGATGAAATTGTTCAGGCTTCCATGTTAATCTCACTCTTCTCAGGTGTAGATCCTAAAACTAAATATTTTGAGAATATCCCGATACTAATGGGGGGTGAGGGTCTTATTGGAGATCATCAAGCTCGGTTAAAAGTGGAAGAAGCATTTGGACAACTTAATTTACCTGATTTATTCCAAACGTTTGATTTTACGATGTATAGATCATCATATGAGCCTTATAAATTAAGAGAAGACTTGGTGATTGCCCCTTACATCTATACTGTAAATGCTAAGCATGAAAATACGTTTGTAATGTCTCTTTTTTTGACTCCATGGGCTGATGTAAACCTCTCCCAATTTCAGGAGAAAATTGTTGATTTTACTTCATACTTTTCTGGAATTTTTCGACGAACTTCTGAAGAGATCCATCTGAAAAAAGAAACAATGCAAAACAGAACAAAGGAATGTGAAAAGGGAGGATCGATGCTTATGGGGTACTTAAGTCACCTAGTATTTGACCAACGACAAATGCTTGGTGGAACAGAAAAAGTTACTAAGCCAACACAGCTTATTGCGGTTCTTTTTCAGCGGGGCAAGATAGGCCAAATTTTTGCCTGTATAGGTAAATGTGGTAATTCTTTTGCAGCAAAAAAGTACCCAAATTTAGAATCCTGTCCAAATTGTGACGGAGAAATTAGTCGGGATCCTATTCACATCTTTGAACCGAGAGACGTTTCGGTTGCCTATCCTCATGGCTTTAAAGATATTGATTCACAAGAAAATCTAAATTTCAAAGCTCCAACGCCTATTGAATTGTTATATTTATTTCAATCTTCATATCTACCAAACGAAATACGAGTAACTCTCAACCGAATTTCTCCTACTGTTTTTGCTCAAATTGTACCATTACCCCATAGAGCGCTATTTGAGTACCGAAATAGTGATGATGTTCTTACACTCTATTCTCTCTCAAAGATTCAAGATGATGAAATTCTAATAATTAGTGGAATAACAGATAGTCATGTACAAATTGAAGGGCAACTTTCTCAAATGGCTCTACGCATCTTTATGCGAGATATTAATGAAGGAGTTAAAAAAGGTTATTCCCGTAAAGAAATTTTCATGAAGTCGATTTTAAAAGAGTGGGAACTCTCAAAATGGATCAAACTTGAAGGAGAAGGAACCCCTGAACCTCTTATGTCATGGAGTAATCTAGCGAAGGAACTAGAATCTGATGTGAGGAGACGATAATTCAAATGGAAAAGAGTCAACTTACAAAAGAATTTGAAGAACAGTTTGGAAAGTTATCCTCAAGGATTGATATGGTTCAAAGAACTCAACCCGAAACACTAGAGCAGTATATGCCCAAATTACCTGATTCTATTCCAACTAAATTGAAGAAAGTGATTTCTGCATCCTATATTCTTTGTTTAACTGAAGAAATATATGAAGTAACTTTTGATAATTTTAAAACAGATTTTCTTGTATTCAGTTCTTTTTTAGGCTTTGATGTTGAAAAAGTCTCAGATATTTCAAATGAAGATTTTATTTCCATTTATTTAAATCCGTTTGTACAAATTCTACTAATAGCATCTGATACTTTTACAGAAATGCTGAAAACCTTTATTGTTGAGTTAGCTTCAGGATACAGCAAAGAACTCGTAAGAACACTAGTTATTGTTAATTTTTATGAACCTTTATTTCATAAAATCCTTGATCTAGTTAAAGTTGAAATTGATTTACGTTTTATATGTGCTATATTAACTACAACCGTAGAGGATTTTATCGATCGTAAATCTAGGTTAAAAAAGGGAGTACAATTTAGTGAATTTTCGATTTCTTCATTATACAAAGAATTCGTAGATCAATACCCATTAAGTCAAGGTCAAGATTTGGTTTTTGATATGTGTAACAAATTAACTGTAGAACGAACATGGGAAGCTCTTGAAAAACTTGTGAGCAAAGAAATTGAATCCTTGTCAAAATCAATAGAAACCCAACGAAAAGATTCACTTACTCAATACAAGGCTAATGTAGCTAGAGAGAAGGAAAAATATTCTGATGATTATTATGTAACTATGATTACGGGAAGATTGTTTGAATTATTTGTGCTAGAAAGACCATTAACCGATACTCTTCGAACTGGAATTGTCAACGCTGTTGATGTCATGATCAGGCGTTATCTTATTGATAAACATGGATATGCATCAGCATCTGCTGAAAAAACTTTAACCATTGCATGTAATCTATTATGGGAGACTGTATGGGAATTACCACAAATTGTTGCCTCAGTAATGGATCCTTCAGAAATAATGGCTATCATGAAAGCAGATAACCCCCACAAATGGTTAAAAGACAAAGAAAGAATGTTTAAACTCCGTTTCTGTCAGCTATTAACTCGTCATGCAGGAAGAAACCCTTTACCTGCTGTGATCGGAAATGCTTTCATTAAAATGCTTGAAGTGGCTCAAAAGATTAAGGTACGTATATCCTTTGATTGATAACCAGTTTTTTCAAGGAATAATATATCATCATACGTAATTCTCCCCTATGACCGATATTGGACTATCTATCTTTCTACACGATATTGACCACGGTTCTTTTAAAAAAGCAAACATGAAAATAATCACAAATGTTCTATATAAAATTAAGAACGTTTTAAATAAGTAAAAAAAAGAGGAAAGAAAAAGAATAATGACGATAATTAACAAGCTTATTTGGTAGCTGCTAATTTAATGTCAGATTCTTTAACGGTTTTTCGACCAGAGTGACGAGCAATTTCGACTGCGTATTTGGCAATGTTGGTGCCGTAATCAGTAACGATCTCATTCAATCGGTCAATAGCGTCTGCTGAAACACGTCGTGCGCCAGCATTTCTAATTATTTTTTCAATTCTTGCGGCAGCAAATCCTGCCATTTTTTTTCACCTTTTCTCCAAAAAAGATTCATGTTCTACTTCTTAGATTTTAAATAGAACAAATTAACCCCAATTTTCTTTCTTTATAAATGTTTCTTTTTTTCCAGTTAATCCTGCCCACCATCATGGCTAGTAAAACTCTACTTGTGATCACTACTATCATAGTTAGTTTGATCGATATTGGAACTTGAGGTACTCGCGCGATAATAGCTCATATGACATGAGTTTATGGTAAGGCGATGTCAAATTTCTCAAGTGAAAATACAAACTTTGCCGTTTATAGAAAGTAAAAAGGAGGAAAATCTCTTTATTTTGATTTTAGACCCGACTGTAAATATTAAAACATTTTAAATATATAGAATAATCGTTAATTCTTAAAACATATTTGAATTACTTCATAAAACAATAGA
>JAUUVJ010000391.1 GCA_030589605.1 Candidatus Hodarchaeota archaeon
CCTATTTTCCTAAGTTTCCTCCCAAACTTTAGTATTTTCCTAATGGCTTTGCTAGTTGGTTTTGGAATGGGGTCAATTTGGGTGGTTCAACGGACAATGACTGTAGAGCTGGCCACTCCTGAAAAGATAGCTCAATATTTCGGATTTAGTAAACTAGCTGGCAAAGGAAGTGCTGCAATTGGAATGATTCTGTTTGGAGGGGTAGTTAGTTTTTTCTCTAGTTTCTTAGGTTCAAGTGCTCTAGCCTACAAAGTGGGATTAATATTACTATTCATATTATTCCTAATTGGATCGTCATTTTTCATGAGGGTCAAAGATCATCATAAAGAATACTTGTCAGGAAAACGAGCACCATACGAATGAATTTCAGGAGATAGAATGGGAAGGAGAGCTTTCTTTTTTTATCAATTTTTTTCATTTTGTGAGAAAAGGGGGAAGAAAAATAATCATTTCATCGGTTGACGAATGATTGTTTTTAATTTCTCTGGTTTGGTTCGTCTAGGATCAGAGAGATAAATTTCATGATGTTTACCCCGACGTTCGTATCCTTGCTCTTCAATAAAGTTATGTAACCGTTCAATTGTTGGTCCTTCATCGGAATATGATCCGAAATACAAAATTTGCGCTGAGAGACCTTCTGTATATTCTTCAAAACGGAGCTTCGATAATGCAGGAGGATCTTTTTTAATTTTTACCGTCTCTATGGCTTCATTAACCGTCTCTTTTGTAATGAAAGCTGGTTGCATCACCATTGAAGTCCATAGCCATTCATCTTTTTTTTCCATAAAATCAGTAGTGAATACATCCATATCTTTAGCCCACCATAAACCTTCAAGAGGCATAACAACATAATCTTTCCCCTTTTTCTTTAACATAAATTTTAGTGTGTACGATACAGGATATATTGTTGCCATTGCATCTTGATACTCTTGAGACGTCCCAGGATATCCTTTCCCATCTATCATAAGAAAATTTAATGAAGGTACATCAACAATAGAAAATTCCTTAGCCGATACTCCAGCATAGAAATCTTTCATTTCCTTTTTAAAATCTATTTTTACCATTTTATATTCACCTAAAACCGCATACTTTGTTTTTCTTCTTGTCTCTCAGCATATTCTTTTAATCCATTTTCTTGGATATAACTTAACATCGCTGTTTTATCTGTACGAAAAATGAATCCAAACACACGTGATATTAGATTATTTCGTATTTTACAATCAATCATAAGGTCACACTCCGCACAAGTGCTATAACCTCTTTCTTTTACACATGGACGAATTCCGCAGCGATTCATCCCAGACTGGTTTTGACACCCAGAACAATTTCCTTGTTTAAATTTACGGCAAACCCCACAATATAAACCGCAAGCAGCAACATTGTTTTCTGTGCTTTTTTCCATAATTTATCACTCTTCTTTTGATTTTGCTTATATTAATTCCTTTATTTATGATTTATACCATTCTTTCTTTTCAATTTCTTTCAAAAAAGCTATAGTCCATTCTCTTTCACATTTTGCGAATTCTAGTGGACGATTGAATATTGCTCGAATCATATTCAGGGTATCTAAATCACCAGTTTTTTCTCCAATTATACTAAAACCCGTTGCATCTTTTCTTTGGTAATGTTGAAAAGTGTTTGAGAGCCAAGTAATCTGTTCGTCGAGAATACCTACTCGCTTTTTTAGAGCGCTAATTAATTGAGCTTCAGTTAAAATTAAAGAATTCGACAAAGAAATGACAAATGGGTCGATAACTTTCGTTGGTTCAATGAGAATGGATAGAACCTCTTCTTCTAACTTTTGACGACCATTATCTGTTATTGAAAACAGGATCTTTTTTTTGGGAGGTAAATTTTCTTTTTTTTCAATGATTTCTCTTGTAAGCTTGATAAGCTTCATTTTTTCTAGTTTTCTCAAGCTATGGTAGACTGAAGATTTCCCAATAGTAGTCCAATTTCTCATTTCACGTACTTTAATAACTCCTTCTAGATCAGAACCACTGATAGGTTCTTTACTTTCGGAAACTAAGCCTAGAATGGTGAATTCATTCAAGGACAACCGTGGAGTATTTTCATACTTCATCATATATACCTATTCTAATATTAGAATAGGATATTTATAACCTTTTCTAATAATGTAATAGGTAAATAATCATCTAGATTGTATTATTTTTCTTGGGAAAATAGATTTTATGCTACAGATACAAACAAAATGAAAGAATTTTCCATAAAAGCGACTAAAGTTATTCATGTAAGAATATAATTCAAAATTTCAGCCTTTACTTAGATATAACCCAGATATAATCTCTATCATCAAAAATTAATTCAGCATTTTTGAAAGGAGTCGTTTTTATGAATTCCATAAATGTATCCTTGTCATAAAAATGGGATCCGATTCCAACTTCAAACCATTTATGCATGATTTCAAAGTATCTTGCTTGATCAGGGGCAAAAATACCAGGAATCATAGTTTCTCCCACAATTAAAATTCCTTCATCCTTCAGTAATGAGTAGATATCATTAAAGACTAGCTGACGATAATTTCCTTTGGGTTCCATTTCGTGTAGGACTTGATTCAGTAATACAACATCAAATCGGAGCTCCTTCCGAAAATCATAATGTTGGAAATATTCATTTAGTTCAATATTTTCCACTTTTACTTGCTCTTGCCAATTATGTTCAGCTATTAGGCTTTTAGTATGATCAATCGCCTGATTATCGATATCTATCCCAACAAAATGTGCTTGGGGATACTTTTCAACCCAATTTTTTAAATTAAATCCATAACCACAACCGATTTCTAAGAGAAAACCACCCTCTTGCAATATTTTATCAGATTCCTCACATGAGTTGGAAAAAATCTCAATTACACGTTTTCCTAGGATAGCACTCATCTTTGTAACATCAATTCGAACTTCGTATGGAAGATCAAAGTAATCCATTCTTTTTCCTGTTTTAAAATTCTCCAAAAACTCACTCTGATATGGAGCCATATAGTAAAACCCTCCTAAAATATCTCCCATGTAAAAAATATTATTTCGATCTACCAGAAGAGGGTAAATGTACGGAGCAGTCTTTAAACAACGTTCACATGAATCATCTAGTTCAAAGAGACCACAGGTGATAGCCATATGAAGCCAACTATCCAAATATGTTGGATCCAAATTCATTTCCTGTACGATTTCATCTATTGTAAAACTTACCTCAAGAGTTTCTTCAGACCCCTTTTCCTGAAGATAATCGAATATTCCCAAACGTCTTCCTAATCCGAAAACTAATACAGTTTGAAATCCTAATAGACTTTTTACTGCTATTTTTTTTAGCTGATCAGAAAAGCTTATTTCATTTTCACTCATTAATCCAACCTATCCTTCTAAATTTCATCTTCTAATATGTTACTAATTTTAAGCCTTGAATGGAAGATCTTATCTTGAAATACTACCTCTTGATCAAATCCAATAAAAAAAGACAGAATGAACCACATTTTATACTTTATTATCTTACATAAATATACTAATTAATTTCAAACTTTATCCCAATAACATAGTGTAATAGGAGTTTATAGCAACAAATACATTTTAAAATCATCTATCTGTCCCCATCTTTTTCAATGAAAGGGATTATAATGGGTACTCTAATGAATGACCTTGTTCCTATTGATAAAGCAATTCCAACCTCTGGTCACTCTTCCATGTACATAATGCACAAATTTTTCGCTCGTAAACAAATGGATGTGATCAGAGAATACATTAAGAGTCATACTTTTAAGGATGAAATCGTCTTAGATCCATTTTGTGGGAGTGGAGTAATGGTAGGAGAAGCTTTACGCTTAAATAGAAGAATTATTGGAATAGATATAAATCCTGTCGCAATATTTATCACAAAAAATACAATTACGCCTTGTAATATCAGTAAAATTAGTGAAGAATTTCATGAAATTGAAAAGGATATTGCTAATGAAATAAACAAACTATACATAACGAATTGTCGAATATGTCAAAAAGAAATCCCTGCAATTTGTTTTACTTGGAATAATGAAACTCTAAGTGATGTTCGATATGAATGTCCCCACCATGGCAGATTGATAAGTCAAATTTCAGTAGAGGATTCAAATTTACAACAGTCGATAATAGAAAAGAAAATACCAGACTATTTTGATGATAATGGAAGATGTATATACTGGTATCCTACTAATAAATTCTTCTATAGTAATGGTAAACCTTTTTTGAAA